>JAAANX010000001.1 GCA_009909085.1 Cyanobacteria bacterium GSL.Bin1
CTAGAGAAACATCTGGAAGTGTTTACTCGCTAACCGCTCATGGCTCTATTCGCAGCTACGGGGAGGTTATCTCTCCCCAATCCCCCACCTCACGAAGTAGGTGGGGGTCATTGAATTTTTAAATACTCTTCTATTTTCTCTCTAAATGCTTCTCTACTTTTTTCATTTCTTTTTGACTCTAGGCTATATTTTGCCCAGAGGTAAACGTACTTTTTTTTGCTTTAGTATTCTCCTAACTTGAGAACCACTTAGTTTAATTCCTGTTTCTTCTTCTAGATAAGTTGCTAATCTTTGGGCGGTCCATCTGCCAAATTCATATCCCAGTTCTGATGGCTCTTTTTCTACTGTTGCTAGTAGAATTTCGATATATTGATCTGTAACTTTCTGATAGTTCCCTTTCATTCTTTCATCTTTTAGGGTTTCTAGATCATCGGGATCTCCATGCACGCACCAGTAAGATACTTTATTTTTTGAGCAACCTAGAAACTTCGCAATCTCTTGTTGCGTTTTTCCGTCATTGAGCTCCGACCCTAGCGCGATTGTATCGCGCATAGGAAAGCGGAGCTTGAGCAACAACAGCATCAAGATTCTTTCTCGAATTTCTCCATTTTCTTCTTTCTTTAAGGCTTTTTGGAGCTTTTCTTGTTGCTCAGGCTTTAGGAAGTTTTTCGCTGGCATCTCTCCCCTCATTTTACCGATATTTAACTCTTAATAATACCCTATTTAGATGACGAACAGCTTAGTGATGCCCACAGTTTTCTAGCACCGACGCGATCGCGCGAACCAATATGTACACCAACAATTTCTTTAGTCAAGCGATCAATCGCTAACCAAATCCACTCTTTCTGTTGCTTTAAACCTACAAATGACCACATTTCATCGATTTCTAAAATTAACTTACCTCTTTGTCTTGATTGCTTCTTACATTCGGAGGAAACCTCCGAATTAAGCACTCGCTTTTTTGACTAATTTTAGCTTGTTTAGGGATTAAATAATATTTCTGATTAACGTAATGTTGTAGCCAACGTTCAGATACACCACTTACTCGCGCGATCACAGCTAATGATAAGCGTTCTTTTAATAATTTATCAATCCAATCACGAGTTTCCTGAGAAATTGGTTGACGAGAAGAATTGTTAACAAATTGCCGACCACAATCCTGGCAACGGAAACGTTGTTTTCCGTAGTGAGTATGTCCATTTTTAACAAATTTAGAAGAGTGACAGTTCGGGCAACTCATTATTAATCTTTTGATTAATTTAGCTTTCTTAAATATTCTATCATTACTATTCACTACTACCAACTAGACTTCGATAGACATTCACGGTTGCCTCAACCATTTTGTCTACACTTAATTTTTCAGCAGCGACCATCCCCTGATCGCTCAAAGTTCTGGCTAAATTTGGCGTATTCAAAAGCCTCATCATAGCTTTAGCGAGCTTTTCACTATCAGCAGGAGGTACCAGCAAACCTGTCTGACTGTCAGCAATTAATTCACTCGGTCCGTCTGCCGCGGCTGCTATCACTGGAGTTCCTAAAAGCATTGCTTCCAGCAAAACTAAGCCGAACCCTTCACTAAGAGCAGGATGAACGATTGCTGAAGCCTCACGATAAAGAGAACTCAGATCTTCCTCGCTAACGTATCCTAAGAATTTGACTTGCTTTTGGATGTCGAAACTCTCAACACGAGCTAAGAGTTCTTGCATATAATTTTCCTGTTGCTTACCATTTGGTTTACCAGTTATGACAAAGATTGTATTGGGATGTTTTTTGAGTACCAAGGGAACTGCATCAAGTAAGTAACGGTGACCTTTATGTTCTTGCATCCGAGTAACTGTTAAGAACATAGGATCTGGTGGTAAGTTATGTTTGGCTCTAATATCAAATTGATGAGGGATATTGCGCAAATGGTCAGGATTAATACAGGAAGGAGCAATTACTGAGTTAGGCAGTCTATGAAGTTCTGGATAGCCACTCTTGACCTTATTAGTAGTAAAAATTATGTGAGCTGCTGGTATTCTTTTCAATAACTTATCAACCCAATCAAAATGATATGGATAGTCATGCAGATGCCACACTTCAGGAACTTTAGCAAATTGGGATGCTAAACCGCTGTATGCATGACCGGTATGGTTAGAATGAATTAATTTGACGTCAGTATTTTTAACTACCTTAAATAGCCATTCTATTCCTTCCCATACAGTTTTAATTTGCCGATAACGGTGAGGTTTAAACTCATAAACTTCTGCCCCTTTTTGCTTGGCTAGCTCTGCTATTGGACCAGGTCGCATACAGGCTAAAATGGCTTCTATCTGCCATTTTGGCAAATGTTCTATCAAGCTAAGAAATACTTTTTCAGCTCCACCCAACTCTCCAACTGGAGAAACAAACAGAATTTTTAATGACATAATTCGCTAATATTAAGTTTTTACTCGGCTAAGATCATACCTCACTCCTTCACCTTAGGAATGAGTTAACATTAGACAAAATTTCTGTGTTATGTCTATGTATAAATAATTTTGTATAGGTGCTTAACAGCTTGTCTAATTTTTAGTAATATTTATTGATGATAAAGAATTTGATTTAATCGGACGCTCGTTTTGGTAGTACTTTTGACCCGCCATTCCTATTCCTGTAAGGGCCCATAAAAGTGCAGCCCCAACTCCTGACATTGGGTTACCCATCGGCAATATTGCTAAAATACTGATGACAATCGAACGTACAGTGCAGATAAATTGATCGAAACGAGTTTCATGATTTTTGAACAAACTCAATAGTATAAGGATAAATCCCCCCCAATAAAGAATAACTCCTATCCAACCGAGTGTAAATAACATTGACAGAATACCGCTATTCCCAATTCCACCTCCCATCCCATTACCTACAAAATTGAAGAGTGCCTTGGTAAGATGAGCAGCATAAATTGACTGTCTGGCTTGAAAGCTTCCATCTTCTTCTAAATCAGAGAAAGTTCCAAAACGAGAACTTATTCGATCAGAAAATTGTTCAATGTTTATCAATGCAACTACACCAAGTGTCATAACTGTAAAAGTTATGATTAGCAACATTTGATATTTTGGTTTCAGGGAAGTCCAAAGAAAAAGTAAGCCGATAAAAAAAGCGAACCAAGAAGTGCGGACTCTTGTAAGGAGCATGGCTAAGTATCCAATTGGAACCACAAAAAAGTTTAAGGAGCCTTTCAAAGAACTTGCATTGTTTAATAACAACAATATACCTGCCATCATAAATAGTGCAAAGGGACCTCGGGAGTTCATCGTACTGTGGACATTCATAAGAAAAGGTTCAGGAGTTCCTGCACTAGCCATTTCCGATTCAATGACCCCCACCTACTTCGTGAGGTGGGGGATTGGGGAGAGATCACCTCCCCGTAGCTGCGAATAGAGCCATGAGCGGTTAGCGAGTAAACACTTCCAGATGTTTCTCTAGTTTGGATTAGATGTAAGAGGGCGGAATCTCGCCCAACTGGGTTAGTCCAGGACA
>JAAANX010000002.1 GCA_009909085.1 Cyanobacteria bacterium GSL.Bin1
GGCAGAAAGAAATAACATCAAGCTCGGGAATCAACGTACTGAGTAAAATCATGTCGTAAGCTTGCTGAGTGACCCAATTCAAACTGGTCGGTTCGTCCTTGGTAATGTCAACCGTATACCGCTCTGCAATTAATGTTGTTGAAATGAGTTCAATTGTAGAGTCGTCATCTTCAACTAACATCAGTTTCATGCCAAGATCCTCCAGTAGATAAGCGCTCGTCCTTTTGTTACCTTGACGGTTTTCATATCAAGTTACGAGATTTCAGTTGGCGTCTCTGACCAAATCTTAAAACAACTGAGATTGATGTCATTAATTTTTGGGTCAATTTGCAAGGAGTAAATAACGCTTAACTATACACTTAATTGTGTAAAAATATCAATAAATTGTTACTTATACAAGTCGATTGTTAATTAGGTAATTTGACATCAGGAAATATTTCAAGATCTTATAAATACTTTATTTTTTGTAAAAAAATCCTTATTTCATAATTTTTCTCTGTTTCTGGACACGAGTAATCTTAACAATAGAGGATAACGAAAAATTTTACAACTTTCTTATATCTATTTATCTCATTCTTATAGCTTTGTCGTAGATTAAATGCGAGCTGAAATTATACGCTATTTTTTCTGAAGATATTGTTTAATGTATGACATTTATCACTCATCTCTCGAAAGCCGATTTATTCTCTATTGTTGGAAAAATTTTGTCTCAGCAAATTCGCGATCGCGCTCTACTCTTGATCAACTAAAAATTTAACTTTCGAGCAATGATAAAAACAAAGGCAAGGCTCATTACTGTCACTTCAGTAAGAGGACTCTGGCTGCATCTGACTTTTCTGTCGGTCTTGATTCCCTTAGAGAGTGTGATGCTCCCTCCGAGAGCCAGCGAAGCCATCGCCCAACTCCTCACGGCTGAGTTATCGATTGTTCTTGAAAGCCCTATCCCATCCGCAGAGCCCTGGAGCTTTAGTAAGGAGGTTTCCAGCCCCGAAAATAGATGAACAATTTCTCTAACTTACAAACAGATCAATAACCAGCAAGAAAAAAGAAGGAAAAAATTCAATTATGAGTGACCACCGGAACTTAACGCTCTGCTGCAATTTCATTATCGTTTTTATCATTTTCTGTTGCTTCGGCATCGTGGCTCCAGTTGAAGCATCCCCTGTAGGATCCACTTGTCCGGAAGGGATGGTTTATATTCCTGGCGGTACCTTTACGATTGGATCGGACCGTCCCGAATTCCAAGAAGAAGAACTTGCCGAAGGCGTTGAAGTGAGCCCCTTTTGTATTGATCGCCATGAAGTGACCAACGCCGAATTTGCTGAGTTTGTGGCGGCGACCGGATACAAGACCGTTGCGGAACGCTCTTTATCGAAAGAGCAGTTTCCCAACCTCTCCGAGGAAGAACGAGCTCCGGGTTCCTTGGTTTTCGAGCCGCCCCCAGAGGATCAAACCCGCGTTCCTTATTTAAGCTGGTGGCACTGGACCCCAGGCGCCAACTGGCGACACCCGTTCGGACTCGACAGCGACATCGAAGGTAAAGACAATTATCCTGTGGTTCATATTGCCTATGAAGATGCCCAAGCGTATAACGAATGGGCGGGTAAAACCCTACCCACGGAAGCCCAATGGGAATTTGCAGCGCGAGGCGGATTGAAGAACAAAAAATTTACCTGGGGTGACGAATACTCCGCCCAGAAGGCAAATACTTGGCAGGGCATATTTCCGTTTTTTAATACTAAAGAAGATCACTATACTGGCACAGCTCCGGTTGAATCCTTTCCTGCCAATGGTTACGGGTTATACGACATGACAGGTAATGTTTGGGAGTGGACGTGCGACTGGTACGGTGTCAGTCATCGTGAGAAATCACATCGCCTCAATCCTAGCGGTCCTGCCGAACAAGAAAGTTTCGACCCCAAAAAACCGGCTGATGGAGCCATGCACGTCATTAAAGGCGGCTCTCATTTATGTGCCAAGAACTATTGCAGCCGCTACCGTCCGGCAGCCCGAGAATCCCAGGCTCCTGACACCGGGACGACTCATATTGGCTTTCGCGCGATCGCGCCCCTCAATCAACTCTAAACTCTCAAACTGGCGCTTTAGTCAAGGCACTGAGGGTAAGACCAGTTCATCATGACTCACTCTAGTAGCTGAATGCTTCTCAAAACTCAATCCTTTCTCATCAATCGGAGATTTCAATTATGAAACATTCCTTTCTCTATCGATGCGGCAAGTTGCTTGTCGCGATCGCGCTCTCAATTACTCTACTGCTGACGAACAATTTCCCCTTTGGCAGCAGCGCGATCGCGGCCGAAGTTTCTAGCGAACCGGCTCAGACAATGATCCAACTGCCCAAACCCGACCCAGAATTTAAGGGCAAAGTGGGCAAAACCTATAAAGATTCTGTTCCCAGCTATCCCGAGCCAGTGGAGGCTCCGGAAGGAGACCCGAATGTGCTAATCATCCTGCTCGATGATGTGGGCTTTGGCATGACCTCGACCTTTGGCGGACCGGTTCCCACTCCCAATCTGGACAAGCTCGCCAGTAACGGAATTTCTTACAATCGTTTTCATACCACCGCCCTATGCAGTCCCACCCGCGCTGCCCTCCTGACTGGGCGCAATCATCACAGTGTCGGTACTGGGGTCATTATTGAAACCGGGACCGGCTATCCCGGCTATACGGGCATCATTCCCAAAAGCACCGCTCTCATCTCAGAAACTTTAAATGACAACGGTTACGCCACCGCTATGTTTGGCAAGTGGCACAATACCCCAGAGCCAGACATTAGCCCGGCTGGACCGTTCAACCGCTGGCCCACTGGCTTGGGATTTGACTACTTCTACGGCTTTAACCAAGGAGAAGCGCACCAATACTATCCCAACCTCTATCGGAATACAGTCCCCGTCAGTCCGCCGAAAACGCCTGAAGAAGGCTATCACTTTACTGCGGATATGACCGATGAAGCAATCGCTTGGACGCGCAACGTCAGAGCGGCTGATAAAGATAAACCGTGGTTTGTTTACTTCAGCACGGGAGCCGTACACGCTCCCCATCACGTTCCCCCAGAGTGGCGGGAAAAGTTTAAAGGACAGTTTGATGGGGGTTGGGATGAACAGCGCAAATCGATCTATAACAAACAGCTAGAGATGGGCATCATCCCCGAAGGGACTAAACTCACCCCCCGTCCAGAAGAAATTCCCGCCTGGGAAGAAGTGCCTGAAGCGGCGAAAACCGTCTATACGCGGCTGATGGAAAACTATGCTGGATACATGGCGCATACCGACTATCACATCGGTCGCCTCATTGACGCTTTGGAAGAATCTGGAGAATTAGACAACACCCTAATTTTCTACATTGTTGGCGATAATGGCGCTAGTGCTGAAGGCGGTTTGGAAGGGACTTTTAGTGAAGTGGCAAGTCTGCTGGGTATTCAGTTGGGATTAGAGAGTACCATCAATCGACTTGACGAAATCGGCGGACCCACCAGCGAGCCTCATGTTCCCGTCGGTTGGGCTTGGGCAATGGATTCTCCTTTTCAGTGGACGAAGCAGGTTGCCAGTCACTTCGGCGGGACTCGCAACCCGATGGTAGTACATTGGCCAAATGGCATTCAGTCTAAAGGGGAAATGCGCGACCAGTTTCATCACGTAATTGACATCGCACCGACCATTCTCGAAGCCACGAAAATCCCCGAACCAACCGAAGTCAATGGGATTGAGCAGAAACCCATTGAGGGTGTTAGTATGCTTTACTCGTTTGATGATCAAAATGCTGAGGATAAACGAACCACCCAATATTTCGAGATGTTTGTCAATCGGGGGATCTATGACGAGGGCTGGATGGCTTCTAGCCACTTCGGCGTTCCTTGGAATACCGCCACTCGCGAGGGCGATTTTCTAAATGCCCCTTGGGAGCTTTACAACCTCGAAGAAGATTTTAGTCAGGCGAATGATCTCGCGGAAGAGAACCCGAAAAAACTACAGGAATTGCAAGCTAAGTTCGTCGAAGAAGCCGAGAAGTATAATGTCTTCCCCCTCGATCCCCGACTTTCCGAGCGCTTCGATCCGAAACTGCGAGGGAGTGGTGAACCGCCGACCCGTTGGACTTATTACGGCAATGACGTGCGCCTACCCGAGCCAGTCGGTCCGCAACTCTTCCCCAGAGGGCATACGATCGCTGCTGATGTCACGATTCCGCAAGAAGGTGCCGAAGGCGTGATTACCTGTGCCGGATCGTTTTCGGCGGGTTGGTCGCTATACGTCAAAGACAATAAACCCAACTTCCGCTATACAGTCTTTGATATTGGGGATGTGACGATTCCGGGCACAGTTGACTTGCCCAAGGGCAAAGTGACGGTCAAAAGTGAGTTTACTCCCGACGAGTCTCAACAAGGAGGCGGCACCCTCAAGCTGTTTGTCAACGATAAGCCAGCCGGAGAGGGCAAATTAACCCGCTCTTTGTTCCGTCACGGTCTAGAACCTTTTGAAGTGGGTCGCGACTCCATTACCGCGATCGCGCCTGACTATCAAGACCAAGGCAAGTTTGAGTTCACCGGGCAAATTAATCAAGTCAATTTCGCTTTGAAGTAGCGAATCACGCCTGTATTTTTTCTAACTTTCTAGAGGAAAAAAATGATTACCAGACCGCTAAAACTGATCATGACAACGCTACTTGCAGTTGTCTTCTTCATCACCAATCTGCCGTTGGCAGCAGAGGCGCAAACCTTTGTGGATCTCAGCGATATTGATCGTTCTGTGCTGCCCTTGCAACCGCCGCCTCAAGAGCCCATCACCACCTTAGATGCGCGGGATGCAACACCGCCCCCGCTGTTTCAAGTCAAGGCTCCGGAAGATGCCCCCAACGTGCTGGTGGTTCTAATCGATGATTTAGGCTTTGGCGGGACGAGCCATTTTGGTGGACCCATTCCCACTCGCACTTTTGATCGCTTAGCTGAGAACGGTCTGTCTTACAACCAGTTTCATTCCACAGCATTGTGTTCTCCGACCCGCCAGGCGATTAAGACCGGGCGCAACCACCATTCCGCTAACCAAGCCAAGATTACGGAAGT
>JAAANX010000003.1 GCA_009909085.1 Cyanobacteria bacterium GSL.Bin1
CTGTACGCCACCAGCTAAAGGTTCTCCTATGTTTGAATTAGGAGAAAATGAGATTGAATTTGGGATTGGGATTCACGGTGAACCAGGGCGCAAAAGATTGCCTCTAGTTTCAGCAGATGAAATTACAGCAATGTTGGCCCAGTCGATCTTTGAAGATACTGGCTATACTCGCATTCTGCGGGAATGGAATGAGGACCAGCAAGATTGGGAAGAGGTAGAACTCACCGATCCGAACCTAGAAAAAGGCGATCGCGTTTTGGCCTTTGTTAATAGTATGGGCGGTACGCCGTTATCGGAGCTTTACATTATCTATCGGAAATTAGCGCAAATTTGTTCTGAGCAGAATATTCAAATTGTACGTAACCTAGTTGGTCCCTATATTACTTCCTTAGAAATGCAAGGTTGCTCGATTACGCTTCTAAAATTGGATGACGAACTTCTGAAATTATGGGATGCACCTGTTCAAACCCCTGCCTTACGTTGGGGGGTGTGATTTTTGCTGGGGAAAAATCATGAACGTCACGAAACAGCAAATTATCAACTGGCTACAAGCAATAGCGAACACAATCGCAGAAAACAAAGAGTATTTGACCGAGTTAGATGCTGCCATTGGAGATGCCGATCATGGCATTAATTTAGATCGCGGCTTTCAGAAAGTCGCTGAGCAGTTACCCCAATTAGAACATCAAGATCTGGGTACGATCCTCAAAACCGTTAGCATGACTTTGATTTCTAGGATTGGTGGTGCCAGTGGTCCTCTTTATGGAACTTTTTTCCTGCGAGCTTCCACAAAAGGAATGGGAAAAGAAGAATTAACCTCCAGCGAGTTAGCTGATTTACTGCAAGCGGGAGTCGCGGGAGTCGCGGGGCGAGGTCAGGCTCATGTTGGCGATAAGACGATGTTAGATGCTTTATCTCCAGCCGTCAATACTTTCACCGAGTTAGTGAATCAGGGAAAGTCAACCGTAGAAGCATTGCAACAAGCCGTCCAAGCAGCAGAAGCAGGCATGAAACAAACCATTCCTTTAGTTGCCCTCAAGGGACGGGCGAGTTACTTGGGAGAAAGAAGTGTAGGACATCAAGATCCTGGGGCTACTTCTTCTTTTCTGATTCTTCAGGCTTTACTGGAAAGTCTCGAGTCATCTCAGTCTAAATAATCTGATCAAAATCGCTTAATACTCATCGTTCGCTCAAATTTCTGAGCCATTCAGAATGATAAGGGCGGAAAAGTTGACGGCATAAGGGTTTAACAACGCAATTGATTTAAAGCTGGTATATTTTCCGACTCAACTTACGCTCAGACTGGCGAAGCTCCTTTGGTATCTTGCTGAAGAATTACCTGCCGCGCTGCGTGGGCGACTGGATTGGGCTCACGAGTGCAGTCCCGACCTTGACGATTGTAAGCACGCTGCTCTTCTTCAACTGCCTGGATATCCTGAGCAACGATTTGCTGGAATCCTCGCTTCAGGTTGAATTGTAAGAGTTCCGTTAGCCCAGGCACAGCCCAAAAATGCTGGAAGGAGAAGGTGCTGTAAATTTGAGTCTTTTGCTCACCCACAGGAACGAAAACTGAAAAAATAACGACTTTGCCGTCCTCAGATTCTTGGTAAATATAGGGGTATTCGTAAACCAAACGAGTCCGAAGTTGACCTTGGCTTTCTCCCAAAAATCTTAGGAAAGGAGTGACTGTCACTTTATAAACCGCCTGCAAAGATTGTTCGTCTCTTTGACATTGGATCAGTTTAGCGTCGGACCAAGGTTGCAAGTTCCCTGTCCTGTCGCGATCAAGCCACTGAAAAAGATTTTCCATCAAGGAACTCAAGAATAGTTCCAGCCCTTGCCAGTTGCCAAGAGAGGGATCAGACACTGGTTTCGGGTTACGGTGCAGTTCCGCGTGGAACAGATCAAGGGCATTCTCCACCAAGTAACTAAAGTGACACTGGGCTGTCTGCTCTAAAGAAACCGTTAAATAATTCTGGGAGCCTTCAAGTGCTTTCATTCGGGGTAAAGCAACTTGTTCAGCCAGCTGAGGCTCACCGAAAAACCCCCAGACCCAGTCTCCATATTCTTGGACTGGGTAAGACTTGAGACAGAACTTTTTTTTGAGTTCAGGCTGACCGGGCGTAGCTTGACAAGCCCCGTTGTCTCCATCGAACTGCCAGCCGTGGTAGGTGCAGACTAGCGTGTTCTTCTCTTTGCGCCCGAGTTGACTCAGCCGAACGCGACGATGGGGACAGGCATCCTCAAAGATGCTGAATCCCTCTCTTTCCGCTTTAAAGACCACCAGTTCACGTCCCCCAACTTGTATTGGCTGGAGTCCTGAGTCAGGAAAGTTTCGCTTTTGTGTCACAGGCAACCAGTGGTTGAGGTTCAAGCGACAATGACGAACATCTTCCATAAATTCGTTAAAAGTTCATAGCGTTTTTTCAGGTAGTAGAGTTGCAGCCCTGTCGCGCTCTTTTGCGCTGACAGGCTCTGACAGGTCTTTTTGATAGTACACCTTGGATGTCATCCAAGAGTTGACGAACCGGTTGCCATTCTGGGGACTCCTCGTTTTCTTGGCACTTCGCTTCCCAACTCTGGAGCACTTCTCGCAGTTCAGCGCAAGTCTTCCCATCATAGAATTCTTGTCCGCGATCAAGTCCCCTGCCAATATCGAGCAATTGGTCCTTCAGGGCCACAGGAACGCGAATGGTTTGGGTCTCTCGATCTTGCCAAACCGCTTTACGTCCGGCTCCTTGACGATAGCCCCCTCTTCCTGGCATTTTTGGATTCTCCTTGGTTACTCTTCTTTTAAGATAGTCAATTATTGATTTAGTGTCAAAATCTATAAACCTTACTCTAATAATCTTATAGATTTTGTGACAAAAGTTTACTGGCATCTCGCCAGTGGGGGCAGCCCGATTGATTGATATCCTAGGAAAAAGGATTAGGGAAACCGTGCCGTCATGATCGCTCATCTCCTAGAGGCTTGAAAATGGAAAACACTTTCTGGAGTGCTCTTGCAACCAGCAGTTTTGCTGCCCTTGTTACAACCGCAGGGATTTATACCATCCGTCATTTTGTTGATTGGGGGCAGCGCAATGTCACATATTTCATCTGCTTTGCCGCAGGGTTGCTGATTACTGCCTCATTTCTGCACCTGATTCCGAAATCTTTATCGATGAATCCCAATAGCCCAAGTTATCTGCTAGTGGGATTTTTTGGTTTGTATTTATTCAATCGTTTGTTGAATGTGTTTGTGTGTCAAAAAGACCCCGAAAAGGAAAAATACGGGATTGGGTTAGTGCCAATGATCGGAATTGGTTTTCATTCTTTTATCGACGGAGTTGTTTATTCCATTGCCTTTACCGTTAGTATCTTTACTGGGTTCCTGGCAACGGCGGGAATGGTATTACATGAATTTCCCGAGGGAATCATCACTTATTTGTTATTGGTGAAAGGCGGATTTGAAGAAAGCAAAGCCATGATTTTTTCCTTTGTTGCAGCAGCACTAACCACCCCCCTCGGGATGCTCGTCTCGTACTGGGCGATCAATTTTGTCTTGAGGGATGAGTGTGCTGATCTTGTCCCCCTTGTCTTCCTTGTCTTCCTTGTCTCCCCTGTCCCACCTCAATCCATCATTTCAAAGTTGACAGAGTAGTACTCCCTAATCAGTAAAATCGATACTCAACTGCTTGGCGCTTTGTTGTCGCTTTCAGCAGGAACATTAGTTTATGTGGGAGCAACCCATCTTTTGCCAAAAGCAGAAGCGGACAATCGGAAATACAGTTTGGTTGCTCTGGGGGGTGGCGTTCTCGTTGCCATCATCATTGTCCTCTCAAAAGCTTAAATCAATTAAAACCCAGATTCCGCACGCTAACTATCACATCATCCGTGATTACAGTTATTTTTCAACGGATGCGTGTTCGCGCGCCGCTGGTTTCAAAAATCTTAAGTTTGTCCTAGACTTTGGGCGTTAGGCATCTTCACTAACTGAATCCACTAGTATTAGTGAAAGTATATCTCTGAGGCAGTCTCATGAGTAAAATAAAAAATATGGCTAGGATTATAGGGAGCGGACTATTATTAGTCATTTTGTTGGGGCTATTTTTGATCAATCCACCAACAGCAGATGCCGAGAGTTACAATGTCGAGTCTGTCAATATTTCAAGAGGAGAACAAGATAAGGCGGAATTGTCAACTTCAGGAGGCACAATGCGAAAAGAAATTGTGGATTCGGGAACCTTAAATACCCGCTCAGCAACGACCGGTGAGTTAGATATTGTCAACATGGCAACCGTTCAACTCACTTCCGAGGAGTCAGCTCATCCCATTGAAAACGCCTTTAACCAAGAGCACGGCAAGGAAGCCAGTTATTGGGCTGCAGCTGCCTCTGGACCTCAAACCATCACCCTCGTCTTTGATGAGCCCCAAGTGATTCGGAAAATCCAACTGGAAATCGAGGAGGTCGAAGTGAGTCGCACTCAAGTGCTTCAAGTTTCAGTCTCTCACAATGGAGGCGAAAGTTTTGAGAAGGTGCTCGAGCAAGATTATACTTTTAGCCCGCCAGGAACGACATTTCAACGGGAAGATTGGACAGTCAATCTTGAACAAGTCACACACTTTCGTCTGAAGATTATACCTGATCGAGATCATCATGCGGCTGTTGCGAAATTAAGCTCACTAATTCTATCTTTGTAAGGTCTCTAAAACATACATCAGAGTCTCAGTTGCAGCCGATCAAGTCTTTGTTGTTTTCCTGAAGTATCTGGTTCTTGGACAGTTTGGCAACCGCCGATTCCCATCACGGAGGCAAGGGTCAAGATCGTAGCTGCTGCGGTTGTGAAAGAGCGTTTCATGGTTAATGATTATTTCTAGAGGGCAATCCTGTCGATTGACGCCAAAATCGGTAACTATTCCCGATTCAAGCGAAGGCAAGTTGGGATACTTCACGCGACCGTTACTTCCGAACAGAGGTAAACATCTTGGATGGTGTGGAAGAGTTTGACCCCTTCTTCAAAAGGACGCTGGAAGGTTTTGCGACCGGAGATTAAACCGCATCCCCCAGCGCGTTTATTGATGACAGCCGTGCGAGTCGCTTCGGCAAAGTCGTTTTTACCGGAAGAACCGCCGGAGTTGATTAAACCGACGCGACCGGCATAGCAATTGAGCACTTGATAACGGGCTAAGTCAATGGGATGCTCTGAGGTCAGATCGCTGTAAACCCCTTCGTGAGTCCGACCGTATTTTTCGCCTGTCGCGTTGGCCACGGCTTCGTAACCGCGATTGTTTTGCGGGAGTTTCTGCTTGATTAAGTCAGCTTCGATGGTCACTCCCATGTGGTTGGCTTGACCAGTCAAATCGGCAGCCAGATGATAGTCTTGATCTTGTTTGAAAGCACTGTTGCGAAGATAGCACCAGAGAACCGTTGCCATTCCCAGTTCGTGGGCATAGGCAAAAGCCCGGCTCACTTCTTGAATTTGACGGTTAGACTCCTCAGAACCAAAATAAATGGTGGCGCCAACGGCTGCTGCGCCTAAATCCCAAGCCTGATCAACGGCGGCGAACATGATTTGATCGTGGTGGTTGGGATAGGTTAATAATTCATTATGGTTTAATTTAACAATAAAGGGAATACGGTAGGCATATTTGCGCGATAGGTTGCCGAGATTGCCTAAAGTGGTCGCGACAGCATTACAACCGCCTTCTAGGGCTAATTTAATAATGTTCTCCGGATCGAAATAAATGGGGTTGGGGGCAAAAGAAGCACCGCCAGAATGCTCAATGCCCTGATCCACTGGCAAAATGGAGAGATAGCCGGTGTTCGCCAAACGTCCCGTGCCATAAATCTGCTGCAAATTCCGCAAAACCTGCGGATGGCGATCGCTGTAAGCAAAGATGCGATCCACGACATCTAGCCCCGGCAGGTGCAGCATTTCTTTAGATACTTTCGGCTGATGATTCAGTAAGCTCTCGGCTTCATCTCCCAAATAAGACTCAATTTGGCTGGTGGGCATGGCAAGAGTGGATGTCATCGCTGTTTTTCCTCCCGAATTAAATTGATCTCCACCTTTTCAATCCTGTCAGTTGCTCTATCTTTAATGTCACGAGAGGACTCCCGTTATAGCGACGGCAGGAGCTTAACGGGTAGATGAATCGTGACCA
>JAAANX010000004.1 GCA_009909085.1 Cyanobacteria bacterium GSL.Bin1
GCTTGACATCAGCATCAATCTCTTCTTTGTGTTCCCAGTAATAGGCTAAAGCAGAATAAATCTGGCTCATACTCAAATGAGGATATTGGAAATGCAATTCTTCGGGACTCCAACCATAAGCCTGAATAGACGTGACTAACTCCAAGACTTTCATGGATGTTCCTTTAATATAAGGGCGATCATGCTCGTCGAGTAAGATATATTTGTATTCGGTGGGGGTTGTCAAAGTCATTGCCATTACCTGCTGGAGAGATGCTAGTTAACTTCCTGCGCTCAACTATGTTAACGCAACTCAGAAAACTAATGAGATGAGTGGCACCTTCTCTGGGAGTAAACAGCGATCAAGCACTGCTTTGTGGGTAAGCTGCTGATGCAATGGACAAAAAATTTTTGGTAGTCATGTAGAGGTAATGATAGGGGAGAATAGAACAAGAGAGTGAAATGAATCGTAATCCTCTTCATGCCTAATTGTCCGAAGTGCCAGAGTCAGCAGGTGGTCAAAAACGGTCACATCCATAATGGAAAGCAACGTTTCAAATGTCGTGAGTGTGGACGGCAGTTCGTGGAAAATCCCACCAATGTGGTAATTACAGCAGAAACTAGAGAATTAATAGAACGCTTACTATGGGAGCGAATTTCTCTGGCTGGCATGGCTCGGGTAGCGCAGGTATCGGAAAAATGGCGACAGGACTATGTCAACCCCAAATACGCTCAAGTGCCTCGACAGGTAAAGGTATCATCAAAAAAAAGGCAAGCTGACGATCCAAGCTGATAAGCTCTGGTCTTTCGTTGACCATAAAGGCAATAAACAGTGGGTCTGGTTAGCTATAGACAAGAGAACTCGAGAAATTGTTGGAGTCCACATTGGAAGGCGCGATGCCCAAAGGGCGATGGCTTCGCCACATCGCGATGCAGCCAGAAAACTCTGGTCTTCCCTGCCAGGAGTCTATCGTCAATGTGCCGTGGTCTATACAGACTGCCGACCCAGCTTGAATGCATTCAAGCTGGAAAGCGGGCTGGAGCGAGGAGCGAAGCGACGCAGTCAGGAATGAGCCGAAATTACTTTCGGCTCACAAGCCTGACCGTTGGTGAAGATGCCTTCCGCACTTTTGGGAAGCCTACGAGGGAGTGATTCCGAGAACTCGTCATCGAGCTGTGGGGAAAGAAACGGGTCTAACTAGCCACATTGAAAGGCTCAACTGTTCTTTGAGACAGCGAATTTCCCGTTTAGTACGCCAGAGTTTGTCTTTCTCCAAAAAATTAGAAAATCATCTTGGAGCTATTTGGAATTTTATTTATCACTATAATTTATCATTACCTGTTTAGGACTACCTCGAAAGCTTATTCCCTTTACTCTGCTCCCATAATTTGATTAACTGTTCGCGCTGCTCTTTCCTCGGTTCAGCGATAATGGTATGACAGTTAATTAAATGGCTGTGAATCAGAAGAGTGGGATCAGGCAAATAACAGAAAACAATCGTTTCCTTTTCCTGAGTCAACCGTTCCATGCTAGCCGTCAGGGTAGGATTAAGAATTTCTCGCCACTCTGAGCCACTCACTTCATCCTGATACTGAGTGTAAAACGTAATGTATTGCTGGATTTGTTGAGAAAAAGCAGGTAGTTCAGATGTAAAGGAAGGGGGAAAATACAAAAGCAGAACAATCGGATCGGGAAGGGCTTTTTGGAATTCTTTGCTATCAGGGGCTCCGCAATAGATGCGATGGGATCCCAGCTCTAGCCACCGCTTAGACTTAGTCACTCTAAGAATCTCTCCTGGATGGGGACGATTAATCACTGTCGCTGGCTGCTCCGAGGGAGTCTCGGATCTTACTTCTAATGGGTCGTCATTCGCGGCTTCGATCACTTTCAGATTCGTTTGTTGTTCATGCCGATCGCGCGTCTCTTTGACCAACTTCGGGGAAATTTTTTCGCCTCGTCGAGCTCGTCCAATTAATTCTTCTTTAACAGGAGCGGGAATATTCGATTGCGCGATTGCATAAGCAGCACTGGGAGAGATATCAAGATTTTCAATATCAATTTGATTAAACGTTTCAGCAGTGCGTATAAATTTACGAGCTAGAGAGTGGCTGCAATCGAGTTCTGTTTTTAGCCAACGCAAAAATTGCCCATATTCAAGCTTGGTTTTAACTTCAGATAAAAGATTGCCAATTTCAACAACATCTTTAAGCTGGCGATGAAAAATAATTTGAATGGCTTGAGCTTTTTCACTGACAAATTCTGCTAATTTCGGGTCTAACTCTTCATAGTTAAAACCTTTGGTATCCGAGAGCTCGTTTCTAAAGATGACTTCAACATAGCGCTTGTTATTTTCCTTGCCCTTAATAATGTATTCTTGGATTTTTTGTTGACTGGTTAATTGTTGCAGATGTTTTTCCTGAAACCGCCCTGTAATCGGAACAATCCGCTTGATATAATCCTCATTTGCCAATTCTTCAATGACCCGAAACCCATTTTTTTTGGGGAGATCCATATCTAGCAAAATTAGATCGGGAAAAAATTCTTTTGCTTTATCAATTCCTTCCTGTCCAGTGGCTGCCCATTCTACCTCATAAAAGTATTGTTTTGTATTTTTTTCTAATGTGCGCTTCAACATCTGTTGAAAATCCAGCTCATCTTCTACAATTAGTACTCTTCTGGGCATTGTTTAGTTTTTAGGACATATAATAATGAATTCTATTTTAATTCTACAATTTCCTTAATTTATGTCATTTGACAATGAAACTTTTATCTCAATTGAACCGATGCCTCCGGCTAACTTTTGTGAGAAGTGGGTTCCTGTTATTAAAGGGAAATCACCCGGCGATTATGGTTATCGTCGGTCCTGCTGCGCACTCCTAGCGAATTTGACTGGATATAAAGAATCAACTGTTAGTAATTGGTTAATTGAAGGGTTTCAAGTTCCCTTCTTAGTGGGTCGCTATTTACGAGTGTTGGATGTTCTGTTGGAAATTCAAATTTTGCTGCCCTTTTCCAATAAAGTTTCATCAGGTGATGACAGTTAAATCATTGCTAAACTTTTGGTAAAGTAACTACAGTAAAACTTAGTTATGCGATTACAAAATTTACTGTTAATATCCGCTTTTCTAACGAATAGCTTAATCCTTTCTGCCCAAGCTCAATATCGCCCCCCCAATGAAGGCGGGGAGGAGCAACAGATTGACGTTCAAGGGACCCGTCGGGATTCTTGTATGGCTACGAAAGATTTTCCTCAATTACTAGCCCCTAAAAATCACATCGCTGTGACCGCTTCAGCTCGTCCGAATTTACTCATTGATTTTCCCACTACTTTTGAGGTTCCAGTGCTAATCATTTTAAGTGATCGGCAAGGAAAGGTTTGGTATCAAGAGCAGATACGGGCCAAATTTGGCATCAGTCGCATCCAACTTCCTAAGCAAGAGCAGCAATTGCTAGAAGGGAATTATTATTGGACATTGGTCATCCAGTGTCGCTCTGAGTTAGCCTTAAATCCTTATGCTCGCGTTGAATTTCAATATCGTTCCTTAAATTTATCCCCGAGACTGAAATCTGATCCAATTCTTTTAGCTGAGCAGGGGCTTTGGTATGATGCTATCGCTCTAGCCTACCGCCAAGATGACGATTCAGTGTTCCAGAAACTTCTGTGTGATGCAAAGATTAAAGACCCTTGCTAACTGGTTACCGTCATGGATTGGGATGGGACTCCTAACCGCTTTAGTGATCCTTCTCATTCGAGGGTGGGGGGTGCTGCAAATTTTAGAGTTATCCCATTACGATTTGATGTTTTCAATGCGCTCGTTAGTGCAATCAGTGGCGCGTTCCCCTCAAATTGTGATTGTGGGATATACTGAGTCCGATATTAGAAAGCTGCAAGAACCGATTTTATCTGACGAAACTCTATTTACCGTCCTCTCAAAGATTTTTAATCAAGACCCGGCGTTAGTGGGATTAGATTTTTTTCGGGAATCGCCAATTTCTCATCAACCCCTTAAGCAGTTATTCCAAAATGAATCTCGATTGTATCTTCCCGCCCGATTTTTAGGTTCCCAGCAAGAGCAAATCACTGCACCCGATGACGTTCCTCTGGCGCGAGTCGGCGATGTTAGCGTACCGCTCGATCGCAATGGCATCTTACGTCGCAATTTTTTATCGGTTTGTTCCCAGCGGCAACTCTCAGGAGATTGCGCTACCTATCACCCCTCCCTGGCACTCCAATTAGCAGAAGCTTATTTAGCCCCGAAAGGAATCACACCACAAGTCACTAAGGAAGGACAATTACAACTAGGAGAAGCAGTTTTCCAACAAGTCTTGCCGAACAGTGGCGGGTATGTTGATGTTGCCTCCGGAGGCGGCTATCAAGTTCTCGTGAATTGGCGCTCTCTAGAAGAAACCTTCACCACGGTTACGATATCGGAAGTCCTCACTGGAAAAATCAATCCAGAGTTGTTTCGGAATCGGATTGTCTTACTGGGATCACTTGCTCCTTCCCAAGAAGATTTATTGGCGACTCCCTATTCTCGAGCTTTTGATGCTATTTTTGGTGTTGAGAGTATTGGCTTTTTCACTGAGCAGATCATCTGGAGTGCTTTGGGAGAAAAGCCCAATTTAAAGACGGTTCCCGAAGCGGGAGAATGGTTTTTAGTATGGGTCTGGGCAGGGATAGCATTAAAGGGCTTAGCGTGGTTTTATTCTTATTTGAGAAATTCCTTACTCAAACTCTTTTTATTACTATCTCTTAGCTTAACAATCCTAACATTTTTAATTAGTTTTATCGGATTTTTAGCGTCTTGGTGGATTCCCTTTATTCCCTATGCAGGAGTGATATTTATGGCTGTGTTGGGGCAATGTTTCGTCCTTGCCGATCAGCAACGACAGCGCTACCTCTCGCATTTAGAAAGAGAGTTAGCAGCTTTACAGGAGGAACTTGAGCGAACTCATCAAATGCAAATCGCTCAAGAAAAAAGCGATTCTATTTCTTTTTTGGGGGCAAAACTGGCCCACGATATTCGGAATGTTTTAGGAATTTTGCAAGGGAATTTGAATAATAGTCTGGCGACTGTCGAGGAAATGGGTTGGCTTTTTGAAGACGATGAGCAGTGGCAGGAACTACAAGAATCATTAACAGCAATGGAGCGAAACTTACACCGAATTCAAGATTTTGTGAATAGTGTTTTAGCTTATGCTTCTGATTATGGAGAGAATGCGGTTACGTTCACTGACTTACCTTCTTTTTTAGAAACTGTATTAGCCCATGCTTGGGAACAAAGTCAGGGGAAAGCCGCCAATGTTGAACTGTTTCGAGATTATGATCCCTTACTCAACGATCAAACCATTCCCATTTTACCGTTTAGCCTGGAACGAGCTTTGTTAAATTTACTGGATAATAGTTTTGATGCTTTACTCGCGCGAGACCAATGGGAAGAAGCATCGCCATTGATCCAAGTGGTAACCCGCGATCGCGACGCTTTTGTTGAGATTCAGATTATTGATAATGGGGGAGGAATCGACCCTGATTATCAGGATCACGTATTCGATTTGCTATTTACGTCCAAATCAGGAAGCGGAACGGGACTCGGTTTATATATTGCCTATGAAAGCGTTGTTAAACTGCATCGCGGAAAACTTTTTTTACAGGAAACGAAGGAAGGACGAACTTGCTTCTCAATTGGCTTACCCAAGCAATTCCGAGAAGAACTTTGACGATTCAAAAATTGATTTGATATCGTAATTGCACGATTCCTAACTGTTCTAGGTCCTCCCCTGCCGTTAAAGGAATCCCCAAATCCCCTTGTATTTGTAGACTCTCAGTTAATTGCCAACGCAATCCCAAACCGACGCTAGACAAAAGTGAGGGAGAAACCACCTCGCGATTGATTCCCTCTAAATCAAGGCGATTATTCCAAACCACACCTAAGTCAAAGAAGGGAACCAGAGCCACGGCCTCATTCACTGACCACTGCAATTCCGCTGAGAACAAAAGACCGCTATCCCCACTCCGAGAATTGCGCTCAAATCCTCGCACCGAATCGACCCCGCCAATGGCAAGTTGTTCGAGAGGGAGTAAAGCATCGCCCGTGAGTTGTGTCGCTAATTCTCCTAAAATGATTAAATTTTCATCAACCTGCTGCAGGTACTGCGCTGACCCCAGCCAACTGATAAACGAGCCATCAAAATCAAAGTCATTCTCTGTCGCGTTCAACCCATTCAATCCTGCCGAAATTTGCGCTCGCCCGAGAAAGGTAAAATCTTGCCCTCGCTTCAAATACGTTCCTTCTAAGCGCAACACTCGCACTCGACTTTTTCCATCATCTTCGAGCGTTCCCAAATTAAACGGAAATGGTTCGCCATCCAGATAAGTTTGGGAGTCTCGAAGATCGAAGGTTAAGCTGACTGATAACCGTTCACTGGGATTGGCAATTAGATTCTGTTCAATTCCCACAAAAAAGGTATCGGCCACAGAAGAAATCTCCACTCCCCCTAAATCTTTCACTACAGCAACATCATTTTGACGGTAGCCCACAGCAAGTTTTTGGGCTCCTCCGCTAAAGGGAATCATATAGCTGACCCGCCAGAGATTAATCCCTTCACTTTTGGTATAACTCGCTTCCAAGCGATCTCCCAATCCAATGAAATTCTGGTTGGTTAAGGTAAGACCAGCTTGAGCTTCGCCAAAATCGGGATTTTGTTGATTATTAGTTTCTAAGCTCAGCTCCCAAGGGGGTGCTGGCACTAAAGCAACAATTAGTTCACTGACCCCATCTTGCTCGGTGGGGACCAGTTCTGCTTCAACGTGCTCAAATCGCGGATCTTGCTGTAATAACTGCAAAGACTCTTCAAGTGCCGTTTCCTGTAACGGCTCCTCCACTAAGCGATTAATTTTAGCGCGAACAGACTGCTGCGTTAATGGGTTATCCACGCCTTGGACTTGTATGGGTCCGAGAACTCCCTCTACCACTTGGACAGTCACGATCCCTTCCTGAATTGCTTGCTCAGGAATATAAGCAGCAGAAGTAATATACCCCTGCTTGATATAGTAATCTGTAATTTTGCTGCGGAGTTGGATTAAATTTCGGATGGTTAGGGGTTGTCCTTGCCAGTTTTTCACGAGTTGCTGCAATTTTTGGTTGCTAAATTCGGTATTGCCTTGAAACCGAATTGACCGAATCGTCGATTGAGCCGAAGCGATATCACTGAAACAGAACGATAGAGAAAAAATGAGTCGGAGTAATTTTAAGCTTTTTTTTTCATTAAGGAAAATAAATTTTAATTTTTCTTGTACACTAAGATACTCCTTGAGTTGAGCAATCGCCATGATTAATTTCACTAGAGTTGTAATTTTTACAACTTTATCTGGGAAACAAAGTTGACAGCCCCAAAATTTTGGCTAAAATGTGGGAAATAAGTTTTTACCATTCCCGAATAGTTAGAACGTTTCCTTTCAGAGGTCATAATATGATTTTGTCAAATTGGTTCAAGCCTGGAAAAGGCTTGGCAGTTAAACTCTTAGTGATGGCTCCTTTGGCTTGGCTTTGGTTTTTATCTCTCGGTCGCTTTTGGATTTCCTTCTGGCTTTTTTCCGTCGCCGTTGGTATCAGTTTGACGAGCGTTTTACCACAGTTTGGTTTCAAATCTTGGCAAATTGGGACCGGCTTGGCGGTGACTTTTTTATTGATGCTCGCTGCCTCCCCAGCCTTAGCGGGTGATGGCGGCGGCGGAGTGTTTGGACCGCTGGAAGAGGCCACGCAAGAAGTTCTCACCGCCGCGGGAGCAGATGAAATTGCTGACCAAACCACCGGCATTTTTGGCATGCTCAATATTATTGCCGCTCTCGTGGCCATCGGCGCTCTGGTTTATGGCATTTTTGAGCAGCGGAACGGGAATACAATGCGGGAGAGCTTTATGCCCTTTCTGATGGTGCTGCTGCTGTATATTGGCGCCCAATTTGTCATGAGTATCTTTCTCAGTGCTTAAGTGAGGAGAATCAGCTATGGTTCAGCATTCTAGACCAGTCTCTTATGCCGTTAATCAAGCGATTGGGCAATCTTTAGGCTTGGGGTGGCTGCCTCCCAACCAACTCTTTTATTGGGGATTGATTGCCATTCCCACGCTTGGGGCTTCGGTCCTAACTCCGTTATCCTTTGGGCAGGTGTTTCCCCTTTGGTTCATTGGTTGTGTCGCCTTTTGGGCGCTGACGGGGGAAAAAGAATATCGGTTCCTCAATCAATTCCGCGCCCTCCCTTACTTTCAAAGCAAGTGGGTGCGAGGACGAAGCGTCGTGAAGTGGGAGATTCAGTCTCTTTTGCCCAAAAAACCCCGTTACGGAGCGAAAACAATGCGAGGGATGAAATCACTGGGAAAGCTCACCCCCATTGAAGACTTTTCCGATTTAGTCTGCTACGGGCAAATTGAATTACAAGGTTTAGACGTGGGATTTTATCTGCTCGAAGACCGGAAAAAGCAACTGCAGTTTGTCTTTCGCTGGCAGGTGGAGGGGCCCCACGCCGAAATCTCGGAGCGAGACGCCGCCATCCTCTTAGAAAAGTGGAATACGGGATTACAAGAGTTTTTGCCGGGAGAAACCGTCACCTTTGAACAAGAGAGTTTCGCCGATGATAAGGCCGCGCAAACGGTTTTAGACCAACAACTGCGAACGACGAATCATGCCCTCCTGAAAGCACTCACCGTCAGTCAAAAAGTGCGCTTGCGCCAACTCCGAGACCAAGGACAACGACGGGTCCAACGCACCCTGGTTACCGCCACTTATACCCCAGAATTGTTCTCTCATGACGAGCAAGATTTAATTGCCAAAGCGCTGCTTTGGCTCTCTCGGGCTTGGGAAAATTTCCAAGGGCAGCGGGAACGACTGGATCATCAGCGCTTACAACAGCTGACCGGTTTCGCGTTTCGGGAAGGGTTTCTGCGCTGGCAGTCCCTCTTCACCTCACTGATGGGGTTAGAGGCGCGTCCGTTGACCAGTTTAGAACTGTGGCAGCGGGATTATGCGGAATTTCATCAAGGGGATGCCCCTCCGTTACCGCAACGCTTAATCCTGAATGAGAAGGGATTACAAGTCGAAGCCGAAGACCCCCATCTCCATGCCGCAACCGTTCTCTTTCAAGGGGAACGAGGGACTGCCAGTGTGCCGGTCAATCATCCAGAATGGGTTTATTTACCCGCTCGCCGTCAATATGCGGGGTTGATGCAGTTGGGACGACCAAAGGATTACGGTAGTGCTCGTGGCAAAATTCGCTATCTCTGGGAGGCGCTGTCTTCTTCTCACGCTGGGGATTGTCGGGTAGTGGTGCAAATCAGTTCCGGCAATCGCAGTTGGCGTCAATTTGATTTAGAACGGTTGACGCGCAATGCCACGACCATTTCCACTGAAGCCATCGCGAAACAAGAGGTGGCGGTGGGAGCCGAACGGCGGGCGCAGGATGCGATTCGTGCCCAGGAAGCCCTGCAAGAAGGGGATACGGTTGTCCAAA
>JAAANX010000005.1 GCA_009909085.1 Cyanobacteria bacterium GSL.Bin1
ATTCCCCTTGCTCGAAAAGATGGCATTGGGCGCGATCGCGCATCAGATGATCGCATAAAACTAGAGCCACCATCGCTTCTACCATCGGCACCGCCCGGGGTAGGACACAAGGGTCATGACGTCCTTTTGCCGCGAGTTCTGTCGCTTCACCACTACGGGTAACGGTTTCCTGGGCTTTCCCAATCGTCGAGGTGGGTTTAAAGGCAGCCCGGAGGATAATCGTTTCCCCATTACTGAGACCGCCTTGGATGCCGCCGGAATAGTTGCTCCGCGTGCGAATTTTCCCGGTTTCATCGGTATAAAAGGGATCATTGTGTTCACTACCGAGGAGTAAGGTCCCAGAAAAGCCCGAACCAATTTCAAAGCCTTTACTCGCGGGCAGAGACATCACCCCTTTCGCTAAATCGGCTTCTAATTTGTCAAAAACCGGTTCCCCCAGTCCTTTCGGGACATTTCTCACCACACACTCAACCACCCCACCAATGGAATCTTTTTCCCGTCGAATTTGGTCAATCAGATCAATCATCTGCTGGGCGCATTCCTCATGAGGACAGCGGACAATAGTGGCTTCGACGTCTTCCCGAGTCACCGTATTGGGATCAATGGGGGCTTCTAAATCTTTAATGCGTTTAACGTAGCCGACAATTTCCACTCCCGCCCATTGCTTAAGAATCTTTTGGGCAATTGCCCCGGCTGCCACTCGTCCAATGGTTTCTCGCGCCGAAGAGCGTCCCCCACCTTGCCAGTTGCGAAAGCCGTACTTGGCATCATAGGTGGCATCAGCATGGGACGGGCGATAGGTGGTTGCCATTTCGCTGTAATCTTGGGGGCGGGTATCTTGATTCGGAACCAAAATCGCGATCGGTGTTCCGGTGGTTTTCCCTTGAAAGACCCCCGAAAGAATTTGACAGGTATCGGTTTCTTTACGAGGGGTTGTAATTTTACTTTGTCCGGGTCGCCGGCGGTCTAACTCCACTTGGATTTCCTCAGCCGACAGGGGAAGTTGCGGGGGACACCCATCAATGACGACACCCACACCCCCACCATGTGATTCACCAAAGGTACTGATCCGAAAAAGTTGTCCGAAGATGCTACCCATAAAATTTGTACTGTAATTGTGATGAATAAGGCGATAGAGTACCTATTCTACCAAGTTTGACGAGCCCTCAGCGGTCGCGGAACTCTACCACATTCTCTTTGATTACCACGTCATAACGACTAAAGAAGTTTTGTCCCAATAACCCTGTGGATAATGCTGGAGAAATCACCACAACTACATCTTTAGCCTCTGCACCTGCAGCATTAATCGAGTTGACTCGTCCAGCAGGAAACTTAACGCCTCTCTGACTCGGTGTATTGGCAACAATTATTCCTTCTTGTTGAATCCCTAATTGCTTAGCAATTTTATCCGGCAATAAAGTGGCACTTGCCCCGGTATCCACCATCATTTCAACGGTGGGTTGATTGTTAAAGCTCACTTCAATAATGGGAATTCCCGCTTGGCGACGTTTAATCGGTGCTCGAAAGACCCCAGGCGTGGTCGCAGTCGCAGTCCGATTTTCACATAAACCGTTGAGATCAACCGGACGACCATTACTGTCAAGCATATAACAGCCTTGGTGTTCTTGAGCCTGACTAGGATAAGGAAAGAAAGAAAGTCCGAGGCAAAAGGTCAGGAGGGTTAATTGTCGCTTCATGCTTCTTTTCGGGATTTAAGTAAACATTGTTCTAATATAGCGGTTTATCTTCCTGATTGTGTCCAAAATTTTCGTAATTTAAATTATTCTTTTTTTTGATCTAGACTTAAAAATAATTATGATTTAATCAGTTCTTCTGTCTTATTCCGTCCCAGGGCTGCTCTCATTATTCAGTCCACTGCAACGGGTTTATTAGGCGGAAACTTTCGGGATATCCACCCTGTGTGGAGCAAAAAGCAGAAACTTTCGGGATACTTACCCTACTTAATATTTTGTGATTAAAATTATTTTAAAGAGGTGATTAGAGCAGAAATCGCCGACATTAAATGTATAAAAGACTCGCTGTTGCTCAGTTGCAATTACTAACTGCTGTTCAGCAGTGTAGCCGGTAGTAAGCATTTCTCCGACACTGGTTATACTATTTCTGAAAACGATTGCTACAAATTGAACCACAGAGTCACAGAGAACACAGAGAATGGAAGCACTGGGACTGTCACTTCCAACCTGAGAGATGGTATTACATCCACACTCCTAGATCTCAGGGCATTGAGGAATCTTCGATCCATTGCATCTACATCAATTAGTAGCCGAATGTCGCTCATGCAGAATAGTTGGGATTAGCAAGTTGTTTTTCAAAGGGAGAAGGGAATCATCAATAAATAATCATCAACTGGATTCTTCAAACAGTGATGGGAAATCACGATGACCACTGACAACTCTCAAGATTTCAATGCCATCATCAAGAATTCTATAAAAAATGATGAACCCTTCTAAAGAGATTCCTCGGAGTCCAGGTCGGATTTCTGTGTAGCTTTTACCGCTGTTTGGAAAAGCGACAAGTTGCTGACACTTGCGATTAAACGCATTAAAGAATCGCTCACCCTACATTCAGCAGGTTGGCTAAAGAATAAGATATTTATAGAAAGTCTTTCAATTTCATCCCTTGAAACAGAACCAACCTATTGAAATCGATGTTCAGGACAT
>JAAANX010000006.1 GCA_009909085.1 Cyanobacteria bacterium GSL.Bin1
CCAGTCAGAAACATCAGGATTACTCAAACTAGTTGTCCATCAAAATGGTGAAATTTTAGGGGGACATATTTTAGGGAAGAATGCTGATAGTTTAGTCAGTTTAATCGCGATCGCGATGGCGAAAAAGATCAAGATGAAACAACTGGCAACTGTCTCGTTTCCTGCTCCGAGTAGCTCAGAATTAATCTCAAAAGCCGTGCAACAATGGGATGATTGGTATTATCAAACTCATCCCTTGTGGCGAGAATTGAGAAAGCGTTATTTTCTCATCCGGCGCAATTGGATGCGGTAATATGGAGTGAATACTACTAAGGATTCGTTCTTGTCGTGGCAGATTAGTTGATTGAGATTAGTCTGGCATAAAAATAGTGATTCCTTTAAACATTAGGTTTTGATCAACAATAATATAGTGAGAAAGGTCAGGATATTTGTCTTGGAGATAACGATGAAGCCGAATCGCATCTCCACCCGTTAAAACGACGACTGCATCCGATTGTTTTTTCCGCCAAGCAGTGACGTAGTCATGAATTCCACTGATCAGAGTATGAATGATGCCACTAGCGATCGCGCTTGCGGTAGAGGTTGCCCATAAGGGCGGTAACGCATCCGGTACGGTAATTTCAGGCAGGGCTGCTGTCTGTTGTCCTAATGCCCGTAGCTGTAGCCTTAAGCCGGGTAGAATCGCTCCCCCAAGAAAGTCACGTTGTTTCCCCACTGCCGTGTAAGTCAAAGCGGTTCCCCCATCGATCACTAAGACGGGATAACCGTAGGTTTCTCCTGCACCATAAGCACAAAGCGCGCGATCGCTGCCCAATGTCGCATAGGTATTACAAAGAGGAATCTCCTCTCGAGTAATGATGATTTTATGAGGATACGTCTCCCAGAGTTTTGTTTGCTCAGCGACAACAGAAACTAAATAAACGGACACTGGTTCCGAAAGCAATTGAGCAACGTCAGCAGGGAATAAATGCGTGGGTAAACCTATGACTGGTTGTTCTAAATGTGGGCTATGCCAAGTTTGCACGAGTTGATTTTGGTAAAAACATCCCCAATGTAAGCGAGAGTTACCGATAATGAGAGCTAAATTATAATTGGAACGTAAATCAAATAGATTTTGCAAAGTTTTAACTGATTACGACTTTATACGGCGGCAGAATAACGATGTTCAAATCTTGCTATTCTTTATGTAGACATGCATCGTATGTAATTTCTGTCACTCATAAAAATCACTTGAAGGAGCTCAAAAACTTTAATTCTCATGGTTTGAATTGATAGCTTGGTCGCAGTTTCGATTTTAGTTTTATGACAATTAGAAGTTTAGGCAAAAATGCTTAGTAGTCACGCCAGCGCTTTGTCTGATCATTGATCAGAGGTCATTTCACGATTCATTTCAAGGGGTCGTTTGACCAACGGTCAAAGCAGGCGCCTTCCGTTTAGGAAGGCGTAATCTTTGACCACTTATACAATGGATAAACATGCAACTATTTTGGTAGAACGCTAGAAATTATTTTTATGAAGTTTTGTTAAACTCTAAGCGATTCTTGTCATAATAGAAGTGTAGTTAGCTAACTTAATATATTTTTAATCATGTCGAAAGAAAATGTACTGAATTTTTTGTCTGAAGCGGCTAAAGATGAGCAGCTTAAAGAACAATTACAAGCGAGTGCAACCCAAGATGAAGTGGTAAAAGTTGGCCAGGAAGCCGGCTATAACTTTTCCTCTGAGCATGTTGAGGAAGCATTAACGGAATTGCAAAAGCAGCCAGGATTTTTTGGCGCGCTAGCAGAAGCAGTGCTCGAGCTGTTTAGCCCCGCTCATGATGATTATCCAACCATTGGGGTACAACCTTTTAGTGGTGATTCCTATTCCAATCGATAATGATTAGAACTTAGCAGCTTTTCTGAATTGGCTTCGGATTGAACCGTGTTTTCTGCTCGCAATTATTTTAAGATCAAACTTTATTAACTTAAGACACAGAAGACACACTACAGAGCGTTAAAACTCGAACAGATGCGATTGGATTGAGTAGACCTGGTTAAACCGAATTGAGGGCACAAAAGTCTCTTCCGTCGCTTCTCTTCTCAACTTGGCTCTATCCCTTTTTATCCTACTGAAGGATCCAATGTACGGCGTCTAATAAATTTTCAGCTGTGTAATCAGGAACAGTCGGGTGCTGGTAGCTGCCTTGGGTAACTGCTTTCCCATAACCGGTTTGGACTAAGACGCCTTTTGCCCCCGCATTGTGAGCCAAGTCAATATCAGTTGCTTTGTCTCCAACCACCATACTGGCTTGTAAATCTAAATCGTATTCCCAAGCAGCAGCAACCAGCATTCCTGTATTTGGTTTGCGCCAGGTACTCCAAGCGGTAAATTCGGGATTGGTCCCCCCCGCAGCAGGACTCAAATAGGGGCAATAGTACAGGGCATCTAAAGCCGCTCCTGCTTCCATTGCCAGCAGTTTCTCCAAGCGTTCATGAAGCGCTTCCACATGATCGGTAGAGTAGTAACCGCGAGCCGGTCCGGACTGATTAGAAATTAAACAACAGAAGATTTGATGGTCATTGAGAAGACGCACTGCTTTTGCTGCGCCTGGGATAAGATGTAAATCTTCGACCTGATGGAGATACCCGGCTTCTTGGTTTAGAACTCCATCACGGTCAAGAAAAACTGCTGGTTTAGCCAC
>JAAANX010000007.1 GCA_009909085.1 Cyanobacteria bacterium GSL.Bin1
AAGGTACATCGCAACATTGCTCTAATTGCTTAAACCGTGTTCCTAAAGAGTTGTCTGATCGCTGGCATAGTTGTCCTCATTGCGGGATTAAACTCCAGAGGGACATAAACTCAGGAATTTTAATTAAGGAAGTGGGGTTGGGCGTCCGCCTCACTATAAAACGCGAAGGTCGAAAGACTGGAGAAGCCCGCGCTTTATCCGCAGGATAAGCGTCGGGAGTACGTCACGAATCTTCGATCCATTGCATCTTCATCAATCAGTAGCCGAATGTCGCTCATGCGGAATAGTTTGGATTAGCAAGTTGTTGTTCATACGCCAATTTTTCAGCTGTTAGGTAAGACTCAATTTCTTCTCGGTTGAGATGATAGTAAGCTAAAGCTGCATAAACTTGCGCTAAAGTGACATTGCCCATGCGCTCAACAATGTCTTCAGCATTTAATCCTTTCTTATACCAAGCTGCAATTCGTTGCACAGAAACTCTTGTATTGGCAATACGAGGACGACCTCCTAAAATACCTGCTGTTGAGACGATGAGTGTGCCAATATCACTTGTAGCGGTCATGGATCAAAATTTCCTTGACTTTGTTCACACAGACCATTCTATAAGGGAGAAGGGAATCATCAATGATCAAAATGGATTAAAGAACTGGTCAACAGTTAGTTGTAGTTCTGGGAAAATGTGCGATTGTATAAAGTCATCATTCTTAAACTGTTGTATTTCATATTCCCCATCAACCAGAGTACAGACACTCAAGGTGGGTTGTTTAGGGGAACCAATGTAGCGACGACCCCCAATTCCAAGGTAATCCGCAATCCAATATTCTTCGATGCCAATACTTTCATAATCAGACAGTTTGAGTGCATAATCATCGCGCCAGTTCGTTGAAACCACTTCTACCACTAGCTTGAGGGATTTTCCAGACTCAATGATTGAGGAACTTTCCCATCTGGATTCATCGGCTAAACCGGCGCGATCTACCACAGCAATATCCGGTTCATAGCCTGTATCGTCAGATATCTTGATAATACACTCTCTGGGGATAAAGTAAGGGACTTGCATTTGATCAATCGCGTAGTTTAATTTTTTGATGCCAAACCCTGTAATCTCTGAGTGTTTTCCCTTGGGCTTTGGCATCTCAACAATTACCCCTCGTCTTAGTTCATAGTTGATTTCTGAAGTTTCTGGATACCAATCAATAAATTCATTGAATGATAGGGGTACTTTCTCACTTGCTGCAATCATTGAGATTACTTCTCCTGTAGATTATTGAATCTGTGGTGATTGCCCCTCTATACTAACGAGAGGTTAGGCAGTTTCAGCGACTATAGGGTTGCTCTAGCTTCAAGCCTGGTATAACTCGATAGTGCTTTACGTTGAAAGTGCAGAGAGTTGCATTTTGCCCAACGGCACAAGCAGCAATCAAGGCATCAATCAAACCGACTTTATGGGACAGATGATAGGCTGTGAAATCAGACAAAGCACGGGCACAATCAGTTTCAGTAGGCCAAACAATTGGCAACGGGGCTACCATCTGTAGAACTTTACGAACTTGCTGTTTGTTTTCGGCATCTTGAATTAATTCCATTACCACAAATCGAGGAAGGTTTGGCAGTTCTCCAAGAGAGGTAAACCAAGCAAGCGCAGGTGCATAACTTCGCTGAATATCAATCATGATATCAGTATCAACCAGGTACATTGCTATTTATTGTCGCTCTCGGTTTTCAGCATCCTGACGCAAGTTTCGAGCATGTTTCTGACTATCCGAAATGTCAGGGCGAGAACCAACTACCCCAATGCTTTCCCAATAGGCAACCAGTTCTACCCCTGTTTTGGGAGGATTTTGAAGAAAAGGGCGAAAGGAGAGAACACGCAGAATGTACTCTGCTAAAGGCAATTTAAGCTGAGAAGCCTCGGTGGCTAGTTCGTGTTCTAGTTCTGAAGGTATCTCCAAAGTGATGTTTTTAGCCATATTCTCCTTTAGTACAATCTATCCTAATACCTTTATTTTAGGAGAGAGTTTCTACTACAAGAGATCGTAATGATAGCCAACTGTGATCGCGCTTAACTGCAAAATTCAGCTACAGTAACAGGATAAACTCTGTATCGTGAAAAGCATTAAGAACGAACTTAGCATTCCGTACATTTATGCAAATGGGAACTGCAAAATGGATTAAAGAACTGGTCAACGGTTAATTGTAGTCCTGGGAAAGTGCGCGATCAGATAAGGTCATCATTATTAGCGTTTCACAATCATTCGGATTCTATCAACTTTTCACGATAATTGCGCTTTGCTTTGAGGTTCTGCGATCGCGCAAATTTCAAAAATGTAATCCGCTCCTTTTCGCCGTACCGTCCTTTATTTTGGTCGAGGACGTAACTCAAAGGCAAGATCAGCACGGTAGAAGCAAACATCAAATTCTGCAAAGAAATTCGTGTGACCCAATATTAAAGGTGCTTCACTCGATTTTGTCCAAGCGAATGCAAGCAATACTGAGGGAAATTCAGCAACAGTAGCCGATAAGACCAATCCTCTTGCCTCCATCCGAGCTAAATTACCGCTCAATTGGATGGGAACTGTCTATTCTTCCCAAACTGCACTTAATTGTAAGCCTATTTCATACGGTAGTACGTTGACGCTTGCCCCAGTATCCAGCAAAGCCATGCTTTCTACAGATTGATCTCTATAAGTCAGCGTTATGGGTAGATAAGGCATCATACTCGATAAGCCTGCACGATTAGTGTGCTCAATGAAAGGAAAACGCTGACCTTTAAGCATTGCCCTCTTGCTGAGTAGATGTCAGAAGATCTGAGAGGGCTTGAGCTGCTTCATGAGCATCATAGGGTGACCAGACAACTGCTTCAGTCGATTCTAACTGTTTCAGTAAAGAATCTTCTTGAGATTGAGTCTCTGATGTTTGCAATTCGCATCCCTCCTCCTTTGCCACCGCTAATAAAAGGAAGTGAATCAGACGTAACTTATCTTGATGAGAGAGCCGACTAACCACAGGAAGCAATTCAGGGAATGTCATAGGTCTTTAGTTAGGATATCCACATTCACTAGAGTAGCTGAAATAGCTAGATATGAATTGCACTTAATCACTTTCATGTGTTAT
>JAAANX010000008.1 GCA_009909085.1 Cyanobacteria bacterium GSL.Bin1
TTCTCGAAGCAGGGAGGCATCGCGGAAGGAGTGGTTTCTTTCATTAGCTAAGGAGCGACGTAGAAGAGTTAATATATAAGCAATTTACCACACTTGGTTTAATTTTATTGTTTAAGTCCCGCCACACTTGATGCGATGGTCGAGGAAGTTGAGGGGATACCCTTCACAAAATCCTTCGATCCACAACGCGACTTTACACAAGTCAACGGCTAAGGGGTTCAAATCGACACCATAAATACAGTTTTGAATCACATCTCGCACCGCTTTCCGTAGCGCTTCGGGTCCGGGTTGCGCTTCTCCGGTTCGCAGTCTCGCCAATTCTTTCCCGATGCGTCTGGCTGCTGCGAGGAGGAAATGTCCGGAACCACAGGCGGGGTCACACACCTTCAGCGATAACAAGGCATTTTCCCCACTCCCGATTCCCGACTCCCCACTCCCGATTTCTGACTCCCGCAAACATTCCTCGATAACCGGTTCTAATGCAGATTTAATCAACTGGGCGACTAATTCTGGCGGGGTGTAATATGATCCTGTGGATTTGCGTTCACTACCAGGGACTAACTTAAATTCATAGATACCATGATTTTCGCTGATTCTGGGCTGGAAATCCAGTAAACTCTCATAAATACTCCCTAATTCTTCCACATCTAAGGCGGAATAGTTAATCCGTCGCAGTTGTTGACGGCTTTCATAGAGGGATAACTGACGAATAGCTTGGCGCAAGTCATAATTATCTAAGGCACAGGTTTTTAAGTGGGAGAGAGTCTTAGAACCGAATAAGTCGCCGTTGAGGGGAGATAACCCTAAGAGTTCCCCGCGCCAGTTTTCATCGAATAACGCAAAGGTAACTTTTAATCCTTCCCATAAGTCTTGAAACCCTTCTCGTCGATGAATCGGTCGTTCCGCGATCGCGCGTAACCGTTCAAGACTATAATATTCTCGATAAATCCGCGCTTTTTCCGCATCGGCGTTACTGAGGAGTAAGTTGCGCGACTCCCCAACGAACAGAAATAACAAGCGATAGATCAGTAACAGCAGTTCCCGATAATAGTCCTTTTCTGAAAGTTCTCCCTGCGCGATCGCGTTTCGTAGGGGTTGGTTTGATCGATGTTGGAGAAACCCTGTCCCTAATGATTCCAGTGTTTTCTCTACCTGATCCCGCAGGCGATCGCGGATACGTCCGCCCTGCTGCCGTGCTTCTTGATGGTAGTATTCTAATAAGCATTCGTCAGCGTCTTCCATTCCTCCTGGTAAGCGCGATCGATGGAAGAGACGATAAAACAGACAAAACTCCGCATAATCTTCGTTATTGAGGATTTGTTCTAAATCAAACTCGACATAAGTTAACCGTGTCATCAGAGAAGAATCTCGCAACAACCGCCACTGATGACCATTGGTAACAACAGCCCAAAGGTGTTCCGTGCGGTTAAGATATTCTTGGACTAACGCATGGGCGGATAGTCGGGGGGTTCCACTTGCAGGACGCTGATCCAAAGAAAGCCGACAACCGATAATATGCAGGGGCGGTTTTTCTTCATCTGAACTCTGTTCCCGATTCCCGACTCCCCACTCCCGACTCCCGATTCCCGACTCCCGACTCCCCACTCCTTCCGCGCGATGGGAAATGGCATAGGTTTGTCCCTCCACGACAGCGGCTTTTTGCTGATAAACCGGTTGATAGCCCAACAATTCTAAGATCGGAATCACCCACTGCTCTCGCGTGAGACTCGTCGCACTCTCTTGGGCATCGAGTCGGTCTAACCGTCTTTGAAACGCTTGATAGTAAGCTTTCAGATCGCCCCAGGTGGTCGCGATTTCATCAGCCAGATTATCCGTTGGCTTCAAACCAAACTCAGCAGGCGTTTGCCCTTTCAATTCCCCAGCGAGAACGTCAGGCATCAGATCAGCGGTGATGAGATTTCCTTCTACTTTCATGAATCAGCGGTCCGGTGGCTATCACAAAATCAGAGGCTAATTTTTAAGCCTTTTTAGTGGGCTGATAATAGCAAAATTAGTGATAGCACTCTACCGTAAAAACACGATTGATTGACAAGTCATCACCGGTCTCAAGCACTTGATTGATCGTGAGGATACCTCAATCTTTCTCTTAGAAGGTTTGATCATGGTGCGAAACCTTCTCATAGTGAAGAAAATAGGTAGAGGTGTTCTTTTTCTATTGTTTATTTTTGAGTTCCCAAGGGTTAAAAACCCTAACAGTTGTCGCATTAAAATCGTTAACATTACGAGTGACAACTGCTAAGTCATAAACTAAGGCGGTTGCTGCAATTAAACTATCCAGAACAGCTAGTTTGGTTCCCTTAGCCTCTAATTCTCCACATAATCTTGCCCAGTGATCAATCACCCTTTGATTAATTGTTAAAATTCTTCCTTCAAATCTAACTTCGATTCTCTCGACCCATTCCCAAAGACTTTGAGAGCGGATGGGCTGAGATCGTTCCAGTTTAATTATGCCTTTTTTTAGTTCTCCAACTGACAAAATGCTAATCAACAAATTATCTTCTTTTTGCTGATCTAGCCAATTAATTACTGCTGTATTGGGTTGCTTTTTCACATATTCAGATAGAACACAAGTATCGAGCAAGTAGTTCATAAAGTAATTTCTCGTCCTGTGTCTTGATTCCTAGTAAAAATTTCCTCTTCTCCTTCTTCAAGTTCGGGTAGCAGCAAAATTTCTGATAATTTAGAGTTACTATCTTTAGTGAGTGCAACCTTTTCAAAATGCTGAGAGTTTAAGTTATTAAGAATCAAGGAAGCTATTCTCGTTTGTTCTGCTTCAGGAAGCTGCTTCAACTGATTAATTGCTTTTTCTAATAAGGGAGTCATCATTTAATTTTCTGTTTTCCGCTTCTTGTGCTTTGATTTTCTCATCAAGACTATCAACCGTTTCTTCTAGCAAAGAGTTTGTCTTTCAGTTGCGAATAGAAACAGATAAATCCCCATCTTTGATGATTCCTTTTATCTGGATAATTCTCATGGCTCTCAACTGTTGCTCACTACTATCTCCATTTTATTTGTTCTTTGGTAACTGCTCACTATTTATCTCGGTTGCAAAATATAAAGTAAGGATTCAGGTGTGGCAAAACTGGGGAATGAGAGAAGGACAAGGCTCACCGGTGAGAGGACTTTGCAAAGCCTGTTGGAAAAAAGTAATCACCGA
>JAAANX010000009.1 GCA_009909085.1 Cyanobacteria bacterium GSL.Bin1
AGATTTAGCTCATCGTTTGATGGCTCTCAAGCCTCATAAATCCCTAGATTTTCACAGAGGTCTCAAGGCTGTATCTACCCTCCAGTCTGCCTTATAGCTTTGTTGTCATCCCTTAAGGTCAAAACCAAACAAATTCCTGTTCAGTATCACCGATTTTTGATTGATGCTCAGATGAGACGCAATGAAGCAGACTACGATTTTCAGCCAAATATTGCGATCGATGAAGTTGAGCGATTAATTGAGCAGGCTGGTGAGATTGTAGATTTTACTCGGCAGTATTTTAAATAAGTTACCTCGTTTAAGTCGGGAGGAGATTGCAGAGGCGCTTTTAGATTTTGCGACGGTTGCTGATTTGGAAAGTTGGTTACAACAATCAAATGTTTAGCAAGGGTGATCATCGCGCTCTTTAGATTATTTACCTGCCGATCGAGCGAAGCTCGCTGCCAGAGGCAATCGCGCTTCTGCTGTTGTCTAAAAAGGCAAGTGATTTTGATCGGCACGATTCTTGATAGACGGAGGCAGAGCCACATCGCACTTAGTAGAGTCAGCATTGCCAAGAAGCATTCGTTAAACTTTTATACAGAAAGCTCTAAAAATAACGATGGTAGAAAATAACTTAGAATTTCAAGAGATGAAAGTTTCCCTGCTACCAATTCGCTTAAATCTTGACAAAGTTGCTAACTTTTGTCAACATTACCATATTCAAAAATTAGCTTTATTTGGTTCAGTGGTGAGGGAAGATTTTACATCTCAAAGTGATGTGGATGTCTTGGTAGAATTTGAATCAGGAAAGACACCGGGGTTAGCCATCATTACAATGGAGGATGAGCTATCAAAAATCATTAATTGGTCAGTTGATCTCAGAACTCCCAAGGATTTAAGTCATTATTTCCGAGATGAGGTGATGAAAGAGGCTTTCGTTATCTATGAGCAAAATTGATGATTTAACTCGTCTCAAACATATTCAAGATGCAGCAGAGGAAGCCTTATGTTTTGTTCAAAATCGTACCAGAGAAGATTTAGATAACGACAGAAAATGTTGGGATTTACAGATGTTGATCTAAAGCAAACTCATTTCTATCAAGATGTTTACGTAGAAGCGGAAGTTAATTTAGTGCTTCGTCAACTCAAACATCGTTTTGGGGAGTTGGACAGCAATTTAGTGGAGCAAATTCAGGCTTTGGGTGTGTCGGAGTTGGAGGCGTTGGCGGAGGCACTTTTAGATTTTGCCACGGTTGCTGATTTGGAAAGTTGGTTACAACAATCAAATGTTTAGCTAGCGCGATCGCGCTCTTTAAGTTATTGACCTACCGATCGAGCGAAGCTCGCTGCCAGAGGCAATCGCGCTTCTGTTGTTGTCTAAAAAGGCAAGAAAAGGAAAAAAACAGACGATCGCGCTCAGAGACAGCTAGGTTTGCCAAAAACGGGTTCAATTGGAGTTTTGCCTCTGCGATCGCTGCCCTCTAGGTAAGATTAAGGAGAAGCGCGATCGCGCTGAACACTTTATGAAAATAGCGAGAGTAGAAAATTTAAGAAAAGTAAACCCTTAACTTGAAACCAGAAATCAATGATTATTGATCGCACTTTTTCAAGTAATATCAGGTTCGTTCAATCAATGATAAAAAGTAGGTTGGGTAGAGCGAAGCGAAACCCAACACGAGTTATAACCAATCCCCCGAACTTGATATAACCCTTAATTTACAATAAAAAAGAACCATTACATGGGAAAGAATGATGTATCAAAGTAATCCTCCGCTTCACCCAAAAGAAACCCTCCCCACCATGTATGATTTACCCAGTGAAGACCCTGAGGAGCCTGGTTTGCCCGATGAATTTCATCTTCTCCAGCCTGAATTACTTCGCCTCACCTTTCGCCCCCCAAGTTACCCCAGTAATCAGGTGTTTACCGCAAGCGATTTGAATTTATACTATGATGTGCATCATACCCAGTGGTATAAACGCCCCGACTGGTTTGCGGTTTTAGGGGTTTCTCGACTCTATGAAGAAAAAGACCTCCGCTTAAGTTATGTGACATGGCAAGAAGGGGTAAATCCCTTTGTGGTGGTCGAATTGCTCTCTCCTGGAACTGAGAAGGAAGACTTAGGGCAAAATTTAAGAGAAGTGAGTCAGCCTCCGAATAAATGGACAGTTTACGAGCAAATCCTGAGGATTCCCTATTATTTTGTCTTTAATCGCTATACGAATGAGTTTCGTGCTTTTGGGTTAATGATGAACCGCTATCAACCCTTATCAATAGAAGAGCAAGGAGTCTGGTTGGAAGAAGCAGAACTGGGATTAGGATTATGGGAAGGGGAATATCAGGGAATCAATCGAGAGTGGTTGCGTTGGTATGACCAAAATCAGAACTGGATTCTCACTCCTGCTGAACAAGAAGCTCAACGGGCTGAACAAGCAACTCAACAAGCTCAACAGGAAGCTCAACGCGCTGAACAAGCTAATCAACGGGCTGAACGTTTAGCGGAACAATTGAGAGCTTTGGGCATTGATCCCGAAGCCTAAGAGCCATATTTTCAGGTGCAGCGATCGCTGCTGAAGCTAAGGGTAACTTCAGGTCAATCGTGCTTTTGGATTTTGCCATAGTTGCTTGCTGATGGGGAAAGGGGGTTACAACAATCACCTCTTGAACGAGGGCGACGATCACGCTGTCACCCCTTCTTGTTGAAAATAATCGGGCTGGTATTGCTGTCACGAGAGCGGATTACTCGGTCTAGCAGTTGCGTTGAAGGGAATAAGCAAGCGCGATCGCACTCGGTTTGGCGACCCTACGTGCGACTGGCATCGTTTAGATCGTACTTTCTAAAAGGGCTCAGACTCAATCATTAGATTTTTCGAGTGTGGCTGATCGCGAATTAGCCACCCGAGGTACAGTTTCCGAACCCGTGGCATTTTGGATCGCCAGTGCTTTGGCAATGGGCGGTTTGTTGTTGGCTTGGCTGGTGTATCGTCTCGCGATGCCCTTTATTGTTGAACGCATGAGTGCCTAAGCCCTTAACTTAAAATAAAAAGAGAACTTAACCCTGGGAATGAATGATGTATCAAAGTAATCCTCCGCTTCCCCCCAAAGAAACCCTCCCCACCATGTATGATTTACCCAGTGAAGACCCTGAGGAACCCGGTTTGCCCGACGAATTTCATCTTCTCCAGCCTGAATTGCTTCGCCTCACCTTTCGCCCCCCAAGTTACCCCAGTAATCAGGTGTTTACCGCAAGCGATTTGAATTTATACTATGATGTGCATCATACCCAATGGTATAAACGCCCCGACTGGTTTGCGGTTTTAGGGGTTTCTCGACTCTATGAAGAAAAAGACCTCCGCTTAAGTTATGTGACATGGCAAGAAGGGGTAAATCCCTTTGTGGTGGTCGAA
>JAAANX010000010.1 GCA_009909085.1 Cyanobacteria bacterium GSL.Bin1
TCCTCCTGAGGGCGATTATGCTCTATTCTAGACCTGTTGATACTAAGATTTATGACAAAATAGATACTAAATGTTTATTTTGTGCAATGGTGGCTAAGGTTAACCAAAATCCTCTCTCTTCCCAGCAGGGAGAAATTTTTCTATAATAATTAATTAGCGCGGGTATAGTTCAGTGGTAGAACGTCACCTTCCCAAGGTGAATGTCGTGGGTTCGAGTCCCATTGCCCGCTTCCTGAAATTCTTCCCATGCAAGCATTCCAGCCTTTGCTAATCTTTTTATAACTTTGGACTAATTCCTGGACTAAATTTGGACTATTTGAGGGCAATCGGAAGTCTCCAGAAAGCTGCGGCTTAAAAGCGGTGCTAGAAAAATGGCATCTAATTCTTAGCGATAATCGTCAGCGTAAATGCTTCGGATCAACTGCTCCGAAATATCCCTTATCTGGATTGGTAATCTGTGCTGAGTGCCGAAGCACTTGTTATTCTCAATCTGCACTCCTTAATACCGCTCAAGAAGAATTATATGTCCTTGGTTCCGTCAAACTCCCTTGATTCAAGAACTCTCTCAGAAAAAACAGTTTGAGTTGATTAAGAGTTGAAATAGTTGGTCAAAGCGCGATCGCGCTTTGAGTTGGAGTAGTTGTATAACTTGATCTAGCGAATTAACTCTAATCATCATAACTAAACTTCAAGGCGACCAACTGATCACTAGAACCGGGGTGCTGACAAAAGACTTCTTGGCAGGGATCGCGTTCATCTTTTCCACAACTCACCATCCGTTTAAATTGTTCGACTAGGATAGAGAAATTTAGGTTACCCCAAAGAAGGGGACGTTTGCTTGCAACTCAGGTTACTCTTTCTGCCGTTTCTGCAAACAGAGGCGTACTTAAATACCGTTCTCCGCCACTGGGTTGAATGACAACAATGCGTTTGCCCGCCCACTTCGCTTTCTGTCCCAGTTCCAAGGCTGCATAAACAGCTGCCCCCGTGGAAATGCCACTGAGAATCCCTTCCTGTTGGGCTAACTCTCGCCCCACCTGATAGGCTTGTTCTTCACTGACAATCATCACTTCATCAATTAAATCCACTCGCAAGACATCGGGAATAAAGCCCGCACCAATTCCTTGTAAATTGTGAACGTGGGGAGAACCGCCACTCAAAACAGGACTTAACGTGGGTTCGATCGCGATGATTTGTAGTTCGGGGTGGCGCTGTTTCAAATAGCGTCCAGCCCCCGTTAACGTGCCACCAGTTCCCACACCAACTACCACCGCATCCAAGTTACCATCAGTCTCTTCCCAAAGTTCCACACCCGTAGTCGTGTAATGGATTTTCGGATTGGCAGGATTGCTAAACTGTTGGGGAGAAAAGGAATTGGGAATGGTTGCCAAAAGTTCGTTGGCTCGCGCGATCGCGCCTGAGATATCCAAGGCTGCTGGAGTAGTGACAATTTCCGCCCCATAAGCTTTGATCAGTTGCATACGTTCTTGACTCATGTTTTCTGGGATCGTCAAAATCATGCGATACCCCTTGGCAGCACAAACCATTGCCAAGCCAATACCGGTATTCCCTGATGTGGATTCAATAATCGTAGATTCTCCTGGTTTGAGTAAGCCGCTGCGCTCTGCTTCTGCAACCATACTAATGGAAATGCGGTCTTTCACTGACTTAGCAGGATTCAAACTTTCTAACTTCAGCACAATTTCCGCCACACAGTCGTACTGTTGAGGAAGACGATTGAGCCGAACCAGAGGAGTCCCGCCGATAATTTCGGTAATATCGTTATAAATCTGCATATTTTTAAAGCACCATGAGCGGAAAGAAAACCGCAGTGAATCCCAACATCAATAAAATATGGGGGAGATTGGACTTCAGGAAACGCTTGGTGATCGCAAATAGAATATAAACGCTAAAAGCAAAAGACCACAATAGCACCGCACCTTGTAGGAAGTTCGCCACATCCAAACTCCAGGTTAGCGTTGGCAACAAGTTACCACTCAAACCCAAACTCCGCGCCAAAGTCGGCAATAGTGTTCCCGACTCGGTAATCGCTGTGGGAATATAGTAAGCGAGGTTCGCACCTAGAGTGAGGGGCAAATAGGCATAGACCACCTTTAAATAGTTGGGGAACTCCTGTTGTCCTATGGGAAAGACCAAACGCATCCACAACCGAGTTAATTGCTGAACGCCATAGGTAAAAACAAAGGGAAGGCTTAACAGCAGGGAGACCACTGGCAAAGAAACGAGCAAATGTTGGGAATCTAAGGGAATATCTCCCCAACCGAACCAGCTAAGCAATTTATTGCCTTCGTGCATAAATACACCGCCCAGCAATAACAGCAGTAACGCTGCTTCCGCCCAAAATGGCTGGTGACCTTCGAGCAAATCCGCTGCCGGAAAGCGCAGATTTAACTGCACCGAACGATTGGGACACGCCTTCAGACAAGTCATGCAGAACATACAATCTCGATTATCTTTTAATTGCGCTGGATGAGAATAAAGGGGACAACCTCCCGTTGCTTGTCCTTCTGTGGGCAGGGGGTCGGAAAAATTGACAGGCGTTTCCTCACTGCCTTTGTAGCAGCCAAAGGTATTGCATTGACTGCCACAGACTTGTTGGGTCGATCGCAGTTCAATCATCGAGAGCTTGGCAAATAAGCCGTTCATCCCGCCAATGGGACACAGATAGCGACACCACAAGCGACGTTCATAAATCAAACTAAAGATAATCGCACCAGCAGTGATAATCATTAATAGCCAAGCGGAGAGATAAGCAGTGTGGGGCAAATCCCACAGTTTCTCCCAGATGTAAATGGCGACAAATCCCCCCCATAGCCACCAAGCGCCCCAACGATTCAGTGCCTTAGTGTTCCAAGGTTTGAGGGAACGGGGAAAAATCCATAAGGAGAGTTTTCGTAACCATTCTGCTGTGATCATAAAGGGACAGACGGAACACCACAAACGCCCTAAAATTGGGAACAATAGCAAGTAGAAGGGCCACCACCAGGCCCAGAATAAATGCAGGGTAATGCTATCACCTCGATCTTGCAGACCAATGAAGCCCATGATGGTAACAGGGATAAAGGCAAGCATCATCAACACCCAAGTTCGGTGGGGCCACCAATGACTGAGGAGAAATCTACGCAACCCAGGAATCAGATTTAGGAGGTCAATGCGAAAGCTATTTTTCTGGGATTCCACCGACCATAAGACCTGTTCTGGGATGACAGTTTGCCCAGGTGGGGTCATGGCGACAGCACGTTTGAGGATGGCAGCGAGTTCGGCAATATTGCCAGGATAGTCGTAACTAATTAAGCGTCGCAAATCTGCTTGATCCAGTTCTAGCTGTTCGCGATCGCGCTCTTGACTAAACTTCTGCACAAAGTAGCGGGCGAAATCGCTGATATCAGCTTTGCGTTGACTGAGGGGGGGAAGTTTGATGCTGTGATGATCAATATCGGGAAGCGATATTTTTTGGGGGGCGATCAAGATGAGGCGGACTGAGAGTTGCCGAG
>JAAANX010000011.1 GCA_009909085.1 Cyanobacteria bacterium GSL.Bin1
GGGTTTGGGTGCTTCAACATCTGATGACCTCGTTATTGAGGAGGAAATTAATCCGAAAATCGTTTGCGGTGTAACTTAGTTACAGTAAGAGTTTTAGGTTTTTGGAGATGTCTATTGCTTGCGATAAGTTTCGCTGGCAAGATTATGTGGAATCAGCGAGTCCTCGTCCTCCGATTGAACAAGTGAAGGGGGACTTTGAAAAGGATTACTTTGCTCGACGGGGAGAATCCAATCAATCTCGAACCACTTGGAATACAGAATATAAGGAGGTTTTTAAGAAATTTACCCCAGGTACGCCCGTCACGGAAGAAGTGCTATTGAATGTGATTTTGGGGACTCAAGCCAATACGCGATCGCGCATTCGCGCTTGTATGGTTTGTAGCGCGAAGCCTACGGCACGGGCTTGCGCCCTACGCGAAATTTCTGAATCTTGAGTTTGATGCCACGCGCTATCGGGGAAACTATTCCGGGAAGCAAGTGCAACCGCGAGATATCCCCAGTGATGAAGTGATTGCTCAACGTTACCAATCCATTAAGAACGAGGCATGGCAATGGGTCTTTGGGATGATGGCGTGTTACGGCTTGCGGAATCATGAAATCTTTCACATTGATGTTGACTCGCTGAAAACGGCACCGGGGATTCTCAAAGTGACAGGGGGCAAAACCGATGAGCGGCTAATTTTCCCGATTTACCCGGAATGGTGGGAAAAATGGCAACTGTGGGAGGTGAAATTTCCCAATGTCACCGGACAAACCAATCGAGATTTAGGAAGTCGCATTAGCCGCTTTTTTAAGAGAAGTGAGTTGGGTCGTCCTTATGATTTACGTCATGCTTGGGCGATTCGATCCCTGCTGTTTGGCATGGATGTGTCGATGGCGGCAGCGCAAATGGGTCACAGTGTGAATCTACACTGCGAAACCTACCATCAATGGATTACTGAAGACCAGCAAATGAAGGCGTTTAGAATTTTGATGGAGCGACCCGACCGACCCAGTGCCCCGGAATAATCTCGGCTGGTTTTCTGATCAGCCCAAAAATTGACTCGACCCTTGATTGAGAGGGGACGGGCAGGAGATATTTACTGGTCGTTTCTAAAGTGGCTGTAACTCTGTCACTTGTCTTCGGTCATCTGTATTCCTGCCTGTCATTTCCTTACGGCTTAATTAAGAGCGGGGAGCTCATCAACTACTGTTATCAGCTAAGAGATTGATTCAAGTGAGTCAAGTCGCAATGTAGATTCAAATGTGATTATAGATAGGGGAAAATAAAACTTTTTTATCTATTAAATTGGTAGACTGATCACTTAAAGTGTCATCTGAGATTGACTTCATTTATGAGTGATTCCTCTCCTACCCCCGGAACCCTGGTGGCCAGTCGCGATCGCGCTTGGGTAGTGCTACCCAGCGAAAATGAGCAAATTGTTCGTTTACGTCCCCTTAGCGGGAATGAAGACCAAATTTGTGGACTGTACCGCCCCCTGTTAGAACAAAATTTAGAAAGCCTCACTCCAGCTCATTTTCCAGCGCCTTCTCCCCGTCAAGTCCAAGACCACCAAGCGGGGGCGCTGCTCATGAATGCCGCGCGCCTTAGTTTACGCAGTGGCGCGGGTCCGTTTCGCTGTTTAGGACGGTTATCGGTGCGTCCTCATCCCTATCAGTTAGTGCCCTTACTGATGGCTCTCAAACTCGATCCGGTGCGGTTACTGATTGCCGATGATGTGGGAATTGGAAAAACCATTGAAGCCGGGCTGATTACACGGGAATTATACGATCGCGCTGAGATTAGACGCTTTGCCGTGCTGTGTCCCCCTCAACTGTGCGACCAATGGCAAAAGGAACTGAAACAAAAATTTAATCTCGATGCTGTGGTGGTCCGTTCCGGAACGGCGTCCAAACTAGAACGATCCCTCCCTTCCGGCGATCACCATATCTTTAGCTACTATCGCCATCTCATCATCAGCTTAGACTATGTGAAATCGGAGCGACGGCGAGCGAGTTTTCTCACCCATCATCCAGAATTGGTGATTGTCGATGAAGCCCATACTTGTACCCAACGGAGCGATTACAGTGCCACCCAGCAACGCCATCGTCTGGTGCGAGACCTAGCCGATCACGAAAACCTGCATCTCATCTTGTTAACCGCAACCCCTCACAGTGGCATTGAAACCGCTTTCCGCTCGCTACTGGGACTGATTAAACCGGAGTTTGAAGACTTTGACCTGGAACATCTCAGCGAATCTCAACGCGCTCACCTCGCCCAACATTTTGTTCAACGGCGACGGGCGGATGTGCAAGACTGGATCACCGCAACCCCTTTCCCCAAACGAGAATCCTTAGAAGCTCCCTATCGTCTTTCTCCAGAGTATCGAAACCTGTTCAGTGCCGTTTATGATTTTGCGCGGGGATTAGTCAAAGGGGAGCGCTCTCAACTCAGCTACGCCCAACAACGGGGACGGTATTGGTCTGCCTTAGCCATCATTCGCTGTGTTATGTCTTCCCCTGCAGCAGCGATCGCGACCTTGAAACGTCAGGCGAGTAAAGATTTGGGAGTCGGGAGTCGAGAGTCGGAAGTGGGAAATCCCTCTGATCTTTTGGATGAAGAGGTTGCAGCCAGCTATACCTATGACCCCACGGATCAAGAACAAGCAGTGGACGCACCGCCAACGGTGGTGGTGGAACAAGGAAAACAAACTTATCAGGAGAAAGACCGCCGACAGTTGAGGGAATTTGTTCGTCAGGCGGAAAAATTACAGGGACAAGGAGATCTGAAGCGAGAACGGCTCAATGAAATTATTCAAGACCTTCTCTGGCAAGGGTATCAACCGATTATTTGGTGTCGCTACATCAGCACCGCGAACTACCTGACTGAACAACTGCGTCAACAGTTCTCAGGGAAGAAAAAGAAATACCCAAACCTTAGAATTATTGGGATTACTGGGGAACTCTCTGAAGATGAACGGGAAATTCGCTTAGAAGAATTAGTAAAATATCCACAACGGGTGTTAGTGGCAACTGACTGTCTAAGCGAAGGAGTCAACCTGCAACTGTATTTTAATGCTGTCATTCACTATGATCTGCCGTGGAATCCTAACCGCTTAGAACAACGGGAAGGACGCATTGATCGCTATGGACAAACAGCGCCGACGGTAAAATGCTTTCTCCTCTATGGACAAGATAACCCAGTGGATGGAGCGGTATTAGATGTGTTAATTCGCAAAGCAGTGAGTATTCATAAAACATTGGGAATTACCGTTCCGGTTCCCTTAGATAGTAATGATGTATCCGAAGCCGTTTTTGAATCCTTGTTTGAACACGCCGAAGAAGCCCAGCAGTTATCGTTACTGGAATTGTTGAATGAAGAAGATACCGCGTTATTAGAGGTGCAAAAAAGTTGGGACCGCGCGGTAGAACGAGAACGGAAGAACCGATCGCGCTTTGCCCAACGTAGCCTCAAACCCGAACAAGTCCAAGCCGAACTCGAAGACAGCGATCGCGCTTTAGGCAGCACTGCACAAGTTGAGCAGTTTGTCAGAACGGCGCTGGAACGATTAAACGCCAGTTTGATTAAAAAACGGGACTATTGGCGACTTCCGAATATTCCCGCTTGTTTGGTTCCGGTATTGGGAGATACGGCGCGCGACATTACCTTTACCTCTCCCGCACCGGAGGGAATAGAGACAATTGGACGGAATCATCCCCTTGTGGAAACTTTAGCCAAAACCCTCTTAGAAGAAGCCTTAGAAAGCCCAGAAACCTCAGTTGCAGCGCGGTGTGGCTTTACCGTTACTGATGCGATTGACAAACCGGTGTTTATTCTGTTGTTGCGGGGACGATATTTAATCAAACAACGCAAAACATCTCCCTTACTGGCTGAAGAGTGCTGGTTACAAGGGTTTACCGGTCCCCCTTCCCAAGCGCAATGGTTAACCCCAGAGGAAACAGAAACTTTATTTACCGAAGCCAAACCGGTGGCAGACTATTCCCTGCAACGAAAGCAAGATACCCTCACTCGCATCATTGATCGATTAGAGGAGTTAACACCCAGTTTAGAACAATTTGCGCGCGATCGCGCCGCAGCGATTGCAGAGTCTCACCAGCGGGTTCGCAGCCTTACCAAGGAAGGAAAAGTCAAAGTCGAACCACAGTTACCCTTAGATATTTTGGGAGTTTATATTGTAAGGATTCAGGGATAAGGGTTGACAGGAGTCAAAAAAGGGTTAAGCTGAAGCCATGATGATGAGCCAAGAGCACTCGTTCCCCAAGGCGGAAGAACTGAGCCAGTTGC
>JAAANX010000012.1 GCA_009909085.1 Cyanobacteria bacterium GSL.Bin1
TCTAATCCAAACTAGAGAAACATCTGGAAGTGTTTACTCGCTAACCGCTCATGGCTCTATTCGCAGCTACGGGGAGGTGATCTCTCCCCAATCCCCCACCTACTTCGTGAGGTGGGGGTCATTGAATCAGCTATGGGATTTTTAAAAAGTACTATTCGTCTGATTATATCTGGAAATTATTCGGTAGAAGGTGTCATCATCACGGCATGATGCCAAGTTAACGTGACGCGATAACCTCCTGTTTTAAGGGGAAATGCTTGCCAATGACCATCGGGTAACTCTCGGGCTACAGTTTCCATCATTTTAGTACCATAGCCTAGCGATCCCTGAGCAGTCGGTTGCTCTGCCTTGGCGGCATCATTTTGAACCACCAGTGTACAGTAATCACCCTCAAGGATTAACAAGATTGTTACCTGGCTGGCATTCCCCTGAGGGGGCTGAGCATGTTTAATGACATTCGTCATTGCTTCTCGAAAAAACATAAAGATATCTTCTCGTGCATCCAGCCATTGACTATTCCAGAGCGTTTCTTCTAGAGGTTGCAGATCGTCTTGTACCGCTAGGGTCAATTTCCCCATTCCCTGTAGTTGGTGCAGATGATGACGAATACCCGCTACAAGTCCTTGGCGTAGCTCTGGCGTGACTTCCAACTGTTCAGCCATGCTGCGAATGTTTTGAAGGTAATGACGAATATTGCAGCCGATATCGGAAAGCTTATTGACGACAAAGTCGGGTTCACGAGGTAACTCGAGTTCCAGTTGATCCATTACCAATCGCAAATCCTGAAGCGGTCCTTCATGAATGCCAGAAGCAATACGGTGCAAGAGCTTACGAGTTTGTAGCACGATTGCTTTCGATTCCGCTGATTTGAGTTGAGCAATTTCGTATTGTTGCTGCATAATCAGTTCCTGTTGCGCCTGATACATCAACCAACCTTGAATAATTAACCCGGTTAAGAACCAAGTGATCACTGGGAAAAACACAGGTAACACAATTTGCTGGGCTGTAAAAACTAAGGCAAACCCAACATATAAGCTTAGGGTTACTAATAGTAACAAGGCAATAAACTGACGTTTTCGCAAGCTATGACGCTGAAACCTACAGTTAATCCAATAACTGAGCGCGATCGCGCCAGCGATAATGACCAATTGGACCACCCAACGCGGTGGCAGCCGATACACTCGATTCGTCATCAAGCTTGCTAAAATATTGGCTTGTACAGCAAGACCTGACATCGGTTGACCGCCTGGTCCTTGCACTGATAAAACTGCTTTTGTATTTTGTTCTGGTGCAATAAAGCCAACAATTACAATTTTCCCGCGGATTTGTTTCTCAATGTCTGGTTTGAGATCCTCGGAACAAGAACCATTTTTGAGCGTTAAACAAATCTGCTCAAACTGAAAATTTGGGAAAATATCGATGCCACCAAAAAAATGAATCTTGATTGGCCATTGATATTCTACTAGTTCAGATGCAGAAAAATAATTGGTACTAACATCGCGATTGACCGTGGCTGGGCGGTCAGCGCCGGTCCCTTCCTTTAAGAAAGGTGTACCGCTGACTTGCTGCCGAGATTTAAGCAGCGCTAAAGATAATGCCGAGTAAAACTTACCCTGAGTTTGCCCCAAACTGGGATCATTGTAGTCAAACACACTTTGTAAATGGGCGATGCGGGCTGCTCCCTCTAGACTAGGTGCTTCATTATCAAACTCGTAAAACCCCTGAATCGCTGTCACATCATAAACCGACTGCATCCGGTTTCCCACTAATGGCGGCAATAAATGATGATAGGTTTCAATTTCTGTAATATTGGACGAAGTCACCGGAGCCGTTGGTGTCACTAGTACAATCTGCTCGTTGTACTTTTGAATCAGTTCCTGTAACGGTAGATTTTCAATCGCTGAAGTTTCATTCACCCAATTATCTAACAAGTTCAGAACCACCACTTTTGCTTCTGCTTCCAATAGACGCTTCACCAGAGCAACATAGCGGGTTTGCTCTCCTCCCACTCCGATCAGGTCACTTTCGCGAAGACCAACCAAAGCAATTTGATCACTTGGAGACTGAGTTGATTGTTGCCAGAGTATCAGTTGATCTCGGAGAAGAAACTCTAGATGTCGCAGCGCTGAGACCTCAGACAAAATTAAACTAAAAAACAAGCTACAGCCAATACCAATACCCAACACACTGAATTTGGGAAATTTCAGCCGTTGACTCATAGTTAATCTGAGGGATGCAAACGATAGTGAATTACTCGATACGGGTCATCTTGATAGAACTTAACCTCTAGATTTTGACTTCCTGGGAAAAAATTCCATACTCCTGAGGCAGTTGTCACTGAAGAATTCCTTGACAACTGTACGCGCTTACCAGCATCTGGCCCACTTAAAAACAAGACCCATTCAAGCATAAGATCATCAGCTTTTAATTGTAGCTTAGGCACAGAAGCTCCGTTCCCTGCACCGCGTACAATGCGCCCCCCTCCTTCCCAACCTTGATCCGCCCATGCTGGAGCTGCCGCGATCACAAACCAAAGGGAAAGAGGAACCATGTAGATGATCAATGCTCTCAGCCTAAATTGCATATAAAACGGTGACAGCTAACACCACAAAATCTAAATCATATGTATAATCTAACCCACCTAAGATGACTTTAACCTGCGTCAACCCGCAATATTTAATACTTAAGTAAGCAGGTTTATATACGCAAATTGCTGATTCAATCTTGCGTAAAACCCGATAGATTTTCCTTAATAAAACCGATACTGTAAACCTAGACGTTTGAAACGAGCCAATCACTTACATAGGCAGAGCAAAATGTTGAAAAAGATCGGTACCTTGGCAATCTTCAGTGCAACTTTTCTGGGACTAACAACAACCGTTAATGCTAATGAAGTCATTAATCAAACTAGTACTCAGGAAGCTACAATTGCTGGAAATAATAACCAAGTTACCCAAATCATCTATCAAACCAATGTCCCTGGACGCGGGCTTTCTAAACCTAGATCAAATGGTCGCGGCAGAGGTTCTCAACATCGCTCGCAAGTGGTACAAGGTTCTTTTCAAACTACAGAAATCAACGGCAACAACAATGCTGTTTATCAACAAACCATCCAAAACAACCGAGGGAATCCTATCCGTCGCGGATGGAATAAGCGATAACAACAGGCTGAGTGATGTTTAGAGAGCAACTCTAATTTTGATCAGCTTTACCTTACTCACTCAGAAACTTCCAACTCACACCGATTAACCAAGTGTCTTTACTTATTGAGGAAACGATTATGTTGAAAAAGTTTTTTGCCTTTGGTGTCTTAGGAACAGCGACTTTTGGTCTTCTCGCTTTGCCGGCTCAAGCCGATACAGCAGTGATCCAAGAAAGCGATAACTATACTATAATTGATGGAACTAATAACAGTGTCCAACAATCAACTTCTCAAGAGAGCAGAACACGTACAACCAGTTCGCTTCGTCACAAGAGCCGTAGCAACAATGCTGTTATTCAAGAGTCTGTGGGTACAGCTGAGGTTTATGGTCGGGGTAATGAGGTTTACCAAGAACAAACTCAAACGAGTGTAATCGAAAAAGTGGAAGAACAACGTTCTCGTCGTGGTCGCGGTCGCGGTCGTGGCAGAAGATATTATGAGGATTAATCTCTAGTTTTATTTGATTATCTTCATTTTCCACCCTACCGGCAGCAGCTAGCGATTAGCCTGCCGGCCAATGGGCTTCTTGTAGGTGCCTACCTGAAAAAAACATCTCTGTGTAGGAGACTTCTCCTGATGAAAAGTATCTCTAAGTTTAATTTTTGGTTGGGCTTTCTGGCTGTATTCAGTATGACGACAGCACCAGTGCTAGCTCAGACCAACCGCCTTAATGTTAATACCGGTCGAGTCAATGTCAGAATGAGTGAAAATGGCACTCTCTCTATCAGTACAAATGATCGGTATGTTAATGTTTCACCGACAAGGCTAGAGGTTCCCAGCTATCGTTCAACCTCCTGGCAACGAAGGGATGTACCGCGTTACTCGAGTCGAGGTTGCCAAAGTCGAAATCATCAAAGCAGTCGCATCTCGCGCATTGGCAATAGTCGTGTTTATACTCGGCAGAGTAGTAAGGTACGAGTTTGTTAAGAATCAATGCTTCCATAGCAAGTTGGAACCTCAGTCTTCAATGACCCCCACCTACTTCGTGAGGTGGGGGATTGGGGAGAGATCACCTCCCCGTAGCTGCGAATAGAGCCATGAGCGGTTAGCGAGTAAACACTTCCAGATGTTTCTCTAGTTTGGATTAGATGTAAGAGGGCGGAATCTCGCCCAACTGGGTTAGTCCAGGACA
>JAAANX010000013.1 GCA_009909085.1 Cyanobacteria bacterium GSL.Bin1
CGAATGGCTTATGTGTAGCCTAAGAAAATGTGAGTCTCAACCGCATCGAGCGGTATCGACTCACCCGCTTTCCTCCCCCACCTGTTCCGAGGTGGGGGAGTCCCACGGATCTTTTGTTGAAATTGGGCAATCAAGTTCAGCTGATTCCTCATCCCGTCATTGGCGGGTTTATGGGCGGCACGGGCTTAATTTTGCTCCAGGGATCCCTACAAGTGATGACCGATGTTGACTTTCGATTGTCGCAGTTATCGGTTTATCTACAACCAGAGGTGCTCCCGAATTGGGTCACTGGGGTCATTTGTGCTCTGATTCTCCTCGTTATTTCTAATCGTTATCAGCACTTTCTTGTTATTCCCGGTACGCTTCTAGCATTGATCGGGGTCTTTTACCTGGGATTTTTGCTGACCCATACCTCGTTTACCGAAGCACAAGCCCAAAATTGGTTGCTGAGTTTTGGGATTGAGGAGGGGCAGCTATGGCAACCGCTAATCCCTTCCCAGTTGGATGGGATTCACTGGTCAGTGATTCTGCAAAATTGGGACGCGATCGCGTCAGTGATTTTTATCTGCCTTCTGGAACTGGTTCTGACCAAAAATGGGATTGAATTGTTTGTCAGGCGCGATATCGATCTCAATCGTACTTTAGAAGCAGTAGGACTCGGCAATCTCATTGCCGGCATGGGCAGTGGTATGTCGGGAAACCAAGCGCTTCCCAGTACGATCCTAGTTTCTAAAATGGGTGCCAGCCGTCGCCTCACAGGTATTATTTGTGCTTTAGTTAGTATTGCTGTTCTTTTCCTGGGTCCATCTTTATTATCTTTCTTTCCGCGCCCGGTCATCGGTGCCTTATCTTTTTATTTAGGTCTTACCCTAGTGATTCAATGGGTTTACCGGACTTGGTTTCAACTTGATGTCTCTGAGTATTTGATCATCATTGCCTCGTTAATTGTTATTTTCACGGTCGGATTTCTAGAAGGGATTGCTGTGGGATTCGCAGGGCAACTAGTTCTCTTTTTGTACAATTACGCTCAACGGGAAATTATTAAAGATGATTGGGATGGAATTGAAACCAGAACTGAGATGCTTCCATTTTCTGCCAGTTATATTCTTCAAGAAAAAAGCCACCGAATTCAACTCTGGCAACTACAAGGATATATCTTCTTTGCCACAGCCAATCGCTTGGTTGAGAAATTTCGCCAACTGTTGAATCAGGAAGAACAGCAAAAACCAGCCTATTTGATTATCGATGGTAGCCGACTCGAAGGACTTGATGCTTCCGCGGTTGTTAGCTGTGCCAAAATTTTACGACTTGCTTATCAACAGAAAATTACAATCGTCTACACCAATTTAACCCCGTTAGTAGAACATAAACTGGATCGCGGTCACGCCCTAGAAACAAATAATCCTTATTGCCAACACTTTCCGGATTTCGACCAAGGGTTACAATGGTGCCAGAGCCAACTTCTAGATAAGGTATCGTTAGAGCAATCTGCCTCACTGACTTAAGCTTGTCTGCTGAACTTTGAATTCTGATTGTATTTTTATTGGAATAGTCAGCGGTACACCGGACTCAAAGTCCGGTACCTGCGCTGACCGCATTCCGCGGTCAATTAAATTGGCACTGTACAACTATATAGAAAGCCAGCAAGGAGATTTGAACTCCTGACCTACCCATTACGAGTGGGTTGCTCTACCGCTGAGCTATGCTGGCAGACTTCGATGATTGTCGGGAGTCAATTATAACTTACTTTCTTTATTTTTTAGCAGCCATTACTTCCTGTCCAATGGGTTCCACCGCCGGTTGAAACACGGAAGCTAATTCATCACGACCCACCACTAAGGTGGGTAAAGGGGTTGTGCCATAATTAACATCCGCTTGCAGTGGAAACGCAGAAGTCGGGGTTAAGGGAACAAATTTGCCCCCAGCCCCTTGGACAATTGCCCACACTGCCGCCAAATCCCAGACTTTGGGAATTGCCTCTACTGCACCTAAAGCAGCCCCGCTTGCCACCAATAAGAAACTATAGGTACAGACCCCAACAATGCGCGTTTTACAGGGTAAGGATTTTTGGAGAGAAGGCATACTGCGCACACATAAACTGAAGAGATGACTTTGACTGAGATCATCAGGGCTGGTTTGGATCGGTTCTCCGTTACGATAAGCCCCATTTTTTCCTGTTAAACCCGATCCCGTCAGCCAAAAGCCATGAAAGGATTGTTGTAAAACCGGAAAATGAACGTAACCAAATACCGGCATTCCTTGATAGAGGAGTCCCATTGAAATCCCCCAAACGGGAATGCCGCGGGTAAAGTTAGTTGTCCCATCAATGGGATCGATTACCCAACACCATTCCCGATCTGGAAAGATATGCACGGTTTCTTCGGTGAGGACGCCATGATCTGGGAACTGTTGCGCGATCGCGTTGCGAATCTGTTCATCTGCCCACTGATCCGAACTAGTGACAAGTGAACCGTCGGCTTTTTGTTGTGCTTGTACTTTCCCAAACTGAGTAACGAGAGTATCGCCGATCTCTTTTGTCAGCGTTTGGCTAAACGCTAAAGCTTCTTTTAAAACTTGTTCCATGTTACCCGTCTAAATCCCCTTCCATGACTGTTGCAATCGCTTTATTGGTTGACGTTTGAAACTCTGAGACATTGACGCGATTTAAAAGCGCGATCGCGCCTAACATTCCTAAAGCCTGCAATCCAAATACTAACCCATAAGCCAGCACCGGTGCTGTAAATAATGCCTTGCCAATATCTAAAACCACACCGCCGGCGACCGTTGCTAACGCTCGCGCTAATGCCTGGGCTAACCCCCAAGCCCCGATAAACGTACCGGCAGTTTCTGCAGCCGTTAAGTCCAACATTAAACTGATTGCACCGGTGGTTGTCAAGCCTGCGGCTAAACCAAAGAGAAAGACTGCCGATTTGAGCAACGTTGCTTCCTGGGTAAAGCCCGATAAAATAATCAGCACAAAACTACCCGCCACTAAAACACAGCCTAGGCGCGTGGTGTTTTGTTTCCCGAGACGCGGTGCAACCATAAAACCGGTACTACTAACACCGATTAAGGTGCCTAATCCCCAAAACGCATTTAATTGTGTTGTCTGCGAAATCGGTAAATCAAAGACTTCTCCGCCATAGGGTTCTAACACTGCTTCTTGCATAAATAAACTAATCGTCATCATAATCAAGAAGCTAAAAAATAAACCCGTTTGTCGGCTGGCGGTTAAAACGCGAATTGCCCGTCCTAAAGTGACACTATCTTCTCGGTCTGCAATAGTAGAACGACTGGCATAGCGGGAATATTTCTTCTCCACCCCCCAAGTGGCTAAAAAGGCTAAACCGAGGACAACTAAAGGAACAATAATAAACAGGCGATTAATGCCGCCTCGTAGGGTTGCCAATGGCGTTTGAATCACTTTTTCGTTACTGAGTAATAAACTGCCAATATTGGCACTCCAAATCACCCCTTCTTGCTGTAAACTTTGCAGCAAAATACCACCACTGACACCGCCAATCACAATCCCGACCATCAACATCGACCAAACGGTTCCTACTAGTTTTGATCGATTCTCTTCTTCCGAAACATCGACTAATAAGGCAGCAAACGGCGTTGAACTTGAACTTAATGCCAAACCATAAAAGATAAAAATTAGTCCCAATAAAACTGTAAAAAGAATGGTTTCTCCACTCCAAATCCAACCTCCTGCTTCGCGCACGGTGTTTCCCAATTGCCACATCACCTGTACAGCTAAAAAAGCAGCAAACGTAAAGAGAGCGGTTCCAACCCAAACGTAGCCGCTGCGATGGAGATTAAAGACGGGTTTGGCATCGGATAACTGTCCGAACCATACACGCGCTGGGGCAACAAATTGATGTAATGCTAGTGTGCCTGCAGCAACCGTTGCCGGGATTCCTAGTTCACTAATCATCACTCGATTGAGCACACCCAGGGTCAAGATAGACATAACACCTAACCCCATTTGAAAAAGCCCCAGGCGAAACATCGTAATCAGTTTCACTTGAGGCTGCGCTGAAGGTTGTTCTGGTGTCGAAGAAAGATTAAGGTCGCTCGTTGCCATTATGGTTTACTTCAGGAAAAAGCCAAGCGCTTGTGTACAGCAATATATTTTAACTTAAGCACTCAATCATCGATGAGCCAGTTTTGACTGCTAATTAAGTGCAGCGTAACCAAAGGAAACATTAAATTGACGACACCAAATACTCACTGCCTGAAATTCGTCTAAATTTAGATCATCTGGGAGAAGATAGCGTTGTGTCCCGTTCATACTGGCTAACGGCGCGATCGTCATATAGTCTTCTTCTTGCAGTTTAACGGGTACTTCACTTTCGCGATGCAATACCACTTGGACATCGGGACCTTCGGCAGTGGTAAACTCCTCATTAAAAACCAGATAACGTTTTCCATCTTCTTCAATAATGGTTGCCATTCCGGATGTGGGATGGTCTTGTTCTGTGGTGACAAATGTCCCCATTGCAAGCGTATTCTTCGATGCTTGAGCAACTTGCGGTGCGATTGATCGAGACGGGTTAAACGTCGTTTCTTGGGCAATTGCACTAGTTGTAGAGACGAGTAAAATTGAAAGTGAACTAAGAAGAATATATTTCATGAGTCGGGTTCTTTTAATTAATCAGGAATGCGGTTTTTCAGTTCACTTTCAACGATGTCAATATTTGCTGAGAACTAGCTGATAGAAACTTAAAGGATTGATGAGTAAGGCAGGTGAAAGGGCAATCCTTGAACTTACTTATCCTTCTGTACCAATATCTTCGTACCACAGCTGAGGAAAACGATTAATGAAATCGCTCATTAACTGCTTGCACTCACTGAGATCGAGATTAACGACTTGTATACCCTGTTCTTCCATAAACGCTTGTGCGCCAGCAAAGGTGGCTGCTTCTCCAGCAATCACCTTAGGAATGCCAAATTGTACTACTGCACCTGCACAGAGGTAACAAGGCATCAGAGTAGAATACAAGACAGTATTGCGATAACTGCCAATTCGTCCCGCGTTACGCAAACAATCGATCTCCGCATGAGTTACCGGATCATTGTCTTGAACGCGTTTATTGTGACCTTGACCGAGAATGGTTCCCTCGCGTACTAGAACGGATCCAATGGGAATTCCTCCTTCTTTTAAACCTTTTCTGGCTTGCGCGATCGCGCTTTCCATAAATTCGTCCATAATCATTCTTAATCAATAGTCAAACTAATCTTATCGAATTCCATTCCTTCGTGAACTCGACTAATCTGAGTTACATCATCAAAGCGTGCGCTGTAACTTCACTCAAGGTAATTTTTTGCGCATTCATGGTGGCAAAATCAAAAAAACCGTGTTAAATTTGTGGAGGTTGTTAATTCAATAACCGTTAGGGAGAAAGGAGGTGATGCCCATGATTGAAAGTAGTAAACGCATGGGTCACCTGATTGAAGTATGCCGGCTGTGTGCCGGGGCTGTTCTCTAATAGTCAGTTCCCTCTTCCTCGTGAGGAGAAATTGGCTGTACGAGTTCCTCTCGGCAGTCAGGTTTCAATCAGAAGTGACCCGCTACACCGCTCTTGCTATTGAGTGTTTGTTCACTCCCCGGCAAGAGCGGATAGTTTTTTAAAGGTTATTTGTCATTAGTCATTTGTCATTAAATAGTGCAATCTAGAGAAGAAAACATAAACATCTTGATTGGGCAACTTATCAATAGTTAACTATATTAATGATCGGAATTTGGATTTTAGGAACACAACTTTCTCTCGAAAACGCTGCACTGAAAAGTTGTGAACAGGAAAAAGCACAGACTCCGCTCATTATGATTGAGTCTCAAGAATATGCGGCAAAACGGCGATATCACCAACAAAAATTAGTTTTGGTCTGGTCAGCGATGCGTCACTTCGCAACAACACTACAAGCTGAGGGGTGGAATATTACCTATGAAACAGCGACTGATTTTATGACGCCTCTCAAAACTTGGGTGGCAAAACATCAGATAACTGAGTTGCGCATGATGAATCCCAATGATCGCGCTTTCTCCCATTTCATTCAACAGCTAGACTTAGGTTGTGAGATTACTCTCCTTCCGGATAACCATTTTTTATGGTCAACAGAAGACTTTCAACAATGGGCAAATAAACGGAAACGAATCTTGATGGAAGACTTTTATCGGGAAGGACGCAAGCGGTTTAATGTTTTAGTCGAAGGGAAGAAGCCGGTTGGGGGAAGCTGGAATTTTGATCAAGACAATCGTAAGCCACCGCAGAAAAATTTAGCACCCCCTAATCCAGTTACTTTCTCTCCTGATGCCATGACACAAGCTGTCATTGCAGAAGTCAAAGCCCTCCCTTTTCCTACCTATGGGGAGATTGATCCGTTTAATTGGGGTGTAACGAGAGAAGATGCCCAACAAGTACTAGCACATTTTATTGAAACTAACTTACCCAATTTTGGCACCTATCAAGATGCGATGGTTACGGGAGAGAAGACCATGTGGCATTCTTTACTTTCTCCCTATCTCAATTTAGGGTTACTGCAGCCTTGGGAAGTGATTCACGCTGTCGAACAAGCCTACTCTGAAAATAATCTACCTTTGAATAGTGTGGAAGGGTTAATTCGGCAAATTTTGGGCTGGCGAGAATTTTTACACGGCATTTATCACTGGGTTGCTGACGACTATGGACAAGGAAATTGGTTTGACCATACCCAGCCGCTACCGGCATTTTTTTGGGATAGTCGTCAAACTGACATGAACTGCTTAAACCAAGTGTTGCAACAAGTTGAAGAAACTGGCTATGCCCATCATATTCAACGGTTAATGGTATTGAGCAATTTTGCCCTGATCGTTGGTGTTTCTCCCCAAGAACTAAAAGAGTGGTTTCATGCGGTATTGATTGATGCCTATGATTGGGTGATGGAAACAAATGTCATTGGCATGGGACAATTTGCGGATGGTGGGGTGTTTGCCTCGAAACCCTATGCTTCTTCTGCAAATTATATTAACAAGATGAGCGATTACTGTGAAAATTGCTGCTATAATCCTCGTCGGCGAGCGCAGGAGCAGGCGTGTCCCTTTAACTTCTTCTATTGGGATTTTATGATACGACAGCGCGATCGGCTCCAATCTTTGGGGCGCATGAATTTAGTGTTGGCTAATTTGCGGAAGATTGATCCCGATGAGTTAAGGGAAATCCAAGATTTAGCGACTGCTTGGCGAGAAAAACATGACCTTAACTCTGAATAGAGTTTAAAGCAGAGTTTAAGTGAAAGTAAAGTTTGCAATTCTTATCTTAAATCTTTGTTTTCCACCACACATTCCCCAGTTTTTCCACAACTTTTTTCCTAGTTTTCCACAATTTACCCCAAGTTTTCCACAAACCATAACGGCAAAATCACTCTTAGAGGCAACTCCTGGTTGAACCAATGAATCCTAGGAAGGATATCCGTAAATACTGAGTTTATGTAAACTTATATAACAAAAAATAGGATAAAAGTTCCTTTACTTCGTTTTACTTTTGAAATGAAAAGTAGATCTGTAATATTTCTCAGCATTGACAACCCTCCCCCCTTTTAGACGACAATAGAGCGACCGGGCAAAAAACAAAACTAATTTCACCCTTAAGAGTGATTTGAGTTTATATTAAATAGTGTCTTGTATTGCTATTTAACTTTAAAATACTAGGAGCCTAATGAGAAGTTAGAAAGAAGGCAATACAGACTGATCGACTCAAAATTGAGTTATTACCCGGTCTATCACTTAGCAACGGCCAATTTGATTGGAGGGTCAAGTCGCTGTGAAAACGAACATTAACCTTTCGACACAGATTCCGCAAGAACTTCATGAGTCCTTACAACGCTATCTTGATGAACATCCTACTTGGGATCAAGATCGTGTATTAGCAGCGGCATTATCACTGTTTCTGCTGCAAAATAGCCAAAATAAAGTGGAACAAAGTTCGCAAACGTATCGCAGCTGCGCTCAGGTTTATTTGGAAACCTTATTTCAGTAGAATAGTGCTGTGATGTATTGCGAGGGGACAATGATCGATACTTTAATTGTGGGAGCAGGGATTAGCGGTTTAAGTACGGCCTATCGACTCAATGAGCAAAAATGCCAAGTTCTAGTGGCTGAACAGCGCGATCGCGCCGGTGGCAATATTACCAGCCAACAAAGTGGGGATTTTCTCTGGGAGGAAGGACCCAATAGTTTTTCCCCTTCCCCAGAACTACTAAAACTTGCAGTGGATGTGGGTTTAAAAAATGAGTTGATCTTTGCTGATGCGGGAATTCCTCGCTATGTCTATTGGCAAGGCAAACTGCGTCCTGTTCCCATGAGTCCCCCTGCAGCTGTTAAAACCCAACTGCTGAGTCCGTTGGGAAAGCTACGCGCCTTAACAGGTGCATTAGGCTTTATTCCTCCCCAAATTAGCAGTCAGGAGGAAACTGTTGCTAAATTTTTCACCCGTCACTTGGGATCAGAAGTAGCACAACGGTTAGTTAGTCCGTTTGTCTCTGGAGTTTATGCTGGAAATGTCGATCAGTTGAGTGCGCAAGCTGCCTTTGGACGAGTCACCCAACTGGCTGATGTCGGCGGTGGATTGGTGGCGGGTGCAGTTTTATCCCGTCGTCAAAAACCCAAATCAACCCCAAAAGCTGCTGAACGTTCAGATCTTCCAAAAACAAAGTCTGGACAGTTAGGATCTTTCCGAGAAGGATTGCAACAATTACCGAACGCGATCGTTTCTAAGTTGGGCGATAAAGTCAAATTTCAGTGGGAACTCAAGACTCTTACTCCTCATTCAGAATCCGGTTACATTGCGACATTTTCTACACCTGCAGGAGAAGAAACCATTGAAGCCAAAACTGTTATCCTCACGACTCCCGCTCACGTTACAGCATCACTGATCAAAGATTTATCTCCCCAAGCAAGCCAGACTTTAGAAGACATTCCTTATCCTCCCGTTGCTTGTGTGGTCTTAGCCTATCCTGATCAAGCCCTGCGTTTTCCCCTCAAAGGATTTGGCAATCTCAATCCTCGCAGTCAAGGATTACGAACCCTTGGCACAATATGGAGTTCAACACTTTTTCCTGGACGCACCCCCCAAGGCTGGCATCTTTTAACTAATTTTATTGGTGGTGCAACGGATCCTGAAATTGCTGAACTCAGCGAAGATCAAATTATTGAAGAAGTTCATCAAGACTTACAAAAAGCGGTGATTAAATCGGGAAGTACGCCGAAACCGTTAGCAGTTCATTTGTGGTCAAAAGCAATTCCGCAATATACCCTTGGACATCTCGAACGATTAGAAAGCATACGAAATAGTTTAAAATCATTCCCCGGACTGTTTTTATCCAGTAACTATCTCGATGGGGTTGCACTAGGAGATTGTGTACGCAGAGGAGAAGAAACCGCTCAAAGTGTGTTAGAGACCTTAGCACAGGACAAAAGAAGATAGTATGCGATTATTCTCAGTTTTAGCTTATGGCTTAGCGCTTTTTTTTCTTTGTGCTGTAGCCTTTGTTTTTAATTCTTACAATATTCCACCTGCATTATTTCTAAGAGACGTCGCAGCGATATCTGGTCGTAGTCCCTTTTTGGGATTGGGCTCTAATCTTGGAGCGTTTGCTTTGTTAGTCACATCGACTGTAACTCTATTTAGTGCACTGTTGCTAAAAGATATAGGACGGTCATATAAGCTTTTGCTGTGGCTAGGATTGTTCTCTTTATTGTTATTTATGGACGACTTTTTTATGCTGCATGAAAAGAAATTTTTTATCGGAATTCAAGAAGATTATGTATTTGTGCTCTATAGCATTTTCTTTGCTTTGATTTCTATGGTCATGTTTCGCAGCAGCATCGATTTTGATTTTAGAACTCTTCTCGCTTCAGTAATCTTTTTTGCGCTTTCGATTTCGATTGATATCGTTCAGTCTTTTTGGGACTCTCCCTGGCGTATTTTTTTGGAGGATGGGTTCAAGTTTGTAGGGATAGTTAGTTGGTCAATTTTCCTCATTCAGGCTTCCTACCTATCTGTAAGGGGGGCATGTCACACGAGTCATGGCTCTTGATCCCACTTGTTTACGGGCTCCACTAATCGAAGAGCGGTTCTGTGTTCCCCAACGACAACCTTTTGGTATCTATTGAGCCGCTAATCCTGCTACTAAATTCTTGAAGACATCGATGATGGAGTCAGTAGACCAAAGATTCATTCCAATGACCAAAGCTACGATAACGTAAGTTGGGAGAATTCGTTTTCGTTTTTCTTGACTATTAGCGGGACTTAGACGGGAAAGAAGTGCAAAACATGGTACTATCTAGAAAATTCAAGTGTTTTACGTCGCCCCTTAGCTGATGAAAGAAACCACTCCTTCTGCAATGCCACCGTGCTTCGATAAATGGTGTTGTCGATTAGACATCTCCAAAAACCTAAAACTCTTACTGTAACTAAGTTACACCGCAAACGATTTTCGGATTAATTTCCTCCTCAATAACGAGGTCATCAGATGTTGAAGCACCCAA
>JAAANX010000014.1 GCA_009909085.1 Cyanobacteria bacterium GSL.Bin1
CCTTTGTTGCCCTCATGGAAGTACCCAAGCGGCTCAAGACACGCGATGACTTGCGAAGTCAAACCAATCGGGCATTCCAGATCGAGATCAATAATATCTTTGGCGGGCATCCCGGGAATAGAAGTCGAACCAATATGATGGATTTGACATCCCTCGGGAAGATGGGGCTCAAGCCATTGGGCAATTGAGGAAAACCTCTGTTTCCAATTGGGGAGATAGGGAAGGATGTATTTCATTTTTTAGGTGCTTTAGACCGCTTATGAGTCCGATAAAAAAATGACTTGTCGATCAAAAAAATAGTCTTCAATTAAATTTTTGATCACGATTTTATCTTCTTCCGAAAGCCCATCCGAATAAATACAAATCAATCCAATTGTCGGGTAGCGGCAAAACTTAGGAATCGTTCCCGTCGGAAAAGAAGGAGAATTATAATAATCTTTACCAATGACCGGAGGAATGAAATCAGGATGAGCCGAATCAGGAACAATTCTATCCGGAGGGATCTTTCTAAAAGAAGAATCATTTTCCGGACGAATTAGAAAAGGAGATGCCTCCCTCTTTGAATCATTGGCTTGAAATTCACGATTTTCAGCACCGATCCTGAAAATCGAAGGCTCAGCTCTAACGCTTGGTAGAATGAACAGTAATTGTAAACAACCGATCCCAAAAATAGTGAAGGATAAACCAATCAACTTTTTCATAAACTTTTAACTCCTTAACCCTCAAGGCTCTCTTGTTGATTAATCGAACTCTTCATTTTCAGAGAGTAGGCTGAGCGCGTTAGTTAATTTTTATACATACTTTTTTTACGATTGCTCCTTTTGACTTATGCACTCTAACGGAACTCCGTTCCAGAGACCTGGGAAAAAGAGCTAACCAGATCAAACGATCGCGTCCTCATGCTTTACTCCGGTCTTTGGCATTTGCTAACATGGAGCGACCTGCATCTGTAATCAATTTTGAATGGGATCAATTGGAGGTGGATGTCGGTTAACTTCTAAATCAGCAGCACGAATATTAATAACTCGACTTCGGTTAAAACCTAAAGCAGTAATCGTGGCTCTTCCTTTGACAGTTAAGCCAATAACAGATAGTTTGTCCTTCGACCAAATAAAATGTTCCTTCCAGTCATCTCGACGAGGATTAAATAAGGGAGTTTCTTCATGAGTTTCAGGATCAATGGCAGTTATTTGATTTGATTTTTGTCGATTACAGTGAAAACAAGCTAAAGCCAAATTATCTAAGTTGTTTTCTCCTCCTTGATTTAGAGGAATCACATGATCGATTGTCAATTTAACGTATTGCCATTGCTCACAAGTATGACAATATTCACATAAATAGTTAGCTCGTTGTCGGACTTGAGCTTGAATTTCTGGAGATAAAGAACGACTAGCTGACACGAGGTTCAGAACTTATTTGAGGGAGAGATTACGAATCGTCCGATTGACTAAACTAAGATAATCATCTAAGTCTTCATAATGGTCGAGTTCTTCTTCTTCCTCTGGATTTAATAAAGTTGTTTGTTGTTTGACGAGTAAGTTTTCTATCCGAGCTTGGACTTTCTGCGATGCTTTTAAAATCGGAATTCCTTCAACAAGTTCAATCCTAATGGCTTCTTCTTTTGGGAAAGTTGAAGGTAAGTTATCTAGCTGAAAGGGCGTAATAGTCATCGTGAAATTCTTGCTTAATATCTTAATTATTTTAGAGTCGAATCTTTAAGTGCTCAGATCGGCGTGAATTTCGGTTCCATCGGTTTCAGGAAGTGATCATTACTTTCCTTAATCGTAACGTCAAAGTCACGCTTGAGCGTGAACGGAACTCGCGACTAAGGGAAATCTTTCGACTACCTGCCTCTATGGAGCCACCCACATCCGAGAAGCCTGTACCCTCCGCACCGCAGACGTTTACAACCGCAAAGGCACGCCTCGCAGCGACCTCATCATCCGTAAACCCAACAGCAAAGGAAAACTCGCTACTCGCACCATTCCTGTTATTGAAGAATTACGCTCTCTTTTGATTGACTACTATCCCAACCCCCGCACTTGGTTCTTATTCTCCGGTCGCCACAATAAAGGACATCTTCATCCTGACAGTGCAGCCCGTATTTTGAGAGAAGTTTGTCTCAAGCTGGACAACGAAGGAGTCTCTACCCATTCCTTTAGAAGAACCGCTTTAACTCAGATGAGTAACGCTGGGATTCCGTTAAGGGTCATTCAAAAGATATCGGGTCATCGTTCCTTGGGGGTTCTGCAAGAGTATTTAGAGGTTACGCCCGAGCAAGTGCGGGGTGCAGCGTCTTCTCTGTCTATGCTTGGTTATTCAGATCACAATGCTCCTGACAGTCTTAATCCCCTTGATTGGGAACTAGACTTTAAAAATGAGCCGGAAGACAGCCAACCCCACACAGATTGGGAAGAAGAGAGAGTAATGGGGGATTTAGACCGGGATACTAGAGTTTCAGAAACAGGCTGGTTCCCCTACCAAGGAAGCCGGCTACCATCCCAGTTGAAAAATTGCCCGCTATCCCTTACTTCTAGGTTTTGGATAATTCCGAGCAATTGGGCTGCTGTTCGCTCGGCGGAAAACAATTGTTCGGCAGGGATGTGGCGCTGAAAGGGTTGGGAAAGGCGGGTGTCAGTGGTTCCAGGATGTAAAGTGACGACAATAGTTTGCGGGCTTTTTCGTTCATACTCGATGGAGACAGTCCGCATCAGCATATTGAGGGCTGCTTTCGAGGCGCGATAGCCGTACCAGCCACCCAAATAGTTATCGCCAATACTGCCGATTTTGGCGGAGATGCTAGCAAAAACGCTGCGCTCGTCGTGGCGAAATAGAGGCAATAGGTGTTTCGCTAATAAAACGCCGCCAATGCTGTTGACTTGAAAGTAGCGTAACAATGATTCCGATTCCACCTGCCGCAAGCCTTTTTCCGGGCGAATTTCCCCCTCGTGAAGAAACCCGATGCAGTTAATCGTAAGGTGGAGTTTGTCGATTGCCGAGTGCATTTTTGCAGCCACATCAGCGATTTGTCCTTCTTCGGTCACATCCATCGGAAGGCAGATCACCCGGTTGGGGTAGTCCTTCGCGATCCCGATTAGTTCCTCCGCAGACTCCCGACAGCGGTAGGTCGCGTAAATTTGGGCAAGATTGCCATCTTGGAGGAGTTGTTTGACAAATTCCAATCCAATTCCCCCACTTGCGCCGGTAACGAGAGCATTGGCATGGTTGATATTGCCGATAACGGACGTGTTCAAGTGTTTCTCCTTTTTCCTGACTCTAACTACAAAACCGACACGCTTTACAGCCACTTGCTACTATCTCCCGTCTCTAAAAGCGCGATCGCGCTTGGCAAGATTTCACCAAGACTTTTTATTTAGGTATAGTTCCAAGAGGACTTGGCAATATTGCCAAGTTCAGCATATGACAAGATCACGGATTGCTCACACAACCTTTATTCTTCGGTTATAAAAAAAGAAAGTATAAATCGCTTCACCTGATTAGCAGTAATCTTTAATTTTGCTGACAGAAAGAATACTGTTCTGGTAATACCCACTGAATTAACAAACCAACGTGGCTTTCCTTGGCTAAGAAGCTCATAATTGATTTCATAAATATCGCCCATCCATTCTTCTCGTTCCTTTTTCGAGAAAAACGAATAGGCGATAAAACAAGTAATATATTCACTTACAAAAGTTTTCTCATTTATTTCTAGATTCGGAGAAAGCTGGTTCCCACTCTCGTAACTGATCTCGTAGGGCTTGCTGAGCTTTACAGGCTGCTCGCCCTTTCTCTGTAATTTGGTAATATCTTCTTCGGGCTCCACCTCGCTCTTTTCGTCTTTCGTCTCCCCAGTGGGATGTAATGAGATCTTTTTCTTCAAGTTTGTTAAGGGTCGGGTAAAGCGAGCCCACATTGAGTTTTTTCTGTCCTTGGGTTGCTCGTTCAATAGCCTTGATAATTTGTAATCCGTAGCATTCGTGATTATGCAATAAGAGAAGAATAAGCTCTTCTGTTGGTGAAATTTTAGGTAATCTATTGAAATCAAAATTTTCATACTGTCCATTTACTCCTGTTGGAGATTTGTTTTGTTGTATAACTTTCATCTTTTTTTCTCTTGCTATCGTTATTATCATCATCTTCGATAACAGGGTTGTAGCTGTATCTATAGCCCTATTACCATCGTCTTCAATAACAGAGTTGTAGTTGTTACTCATCACTCTGCTATAACTTTAATATATCTTACTTTTATAAGAATGCTCAAAAAAATATACCTAAAGGTTGAGTCAAAGCAAAGGATCACGCAAAGTAAAAATAATTGGAGTTAAGCCCGATCGCGCCACCGTCCCCAAAACCATGTAACCTAAACCTAATCTCCTCCAAGATTAGGCATGAAAATTGATCGGTATGGGCTTTTCGTTAATTCTAACGGCTGAAGAAATCCAACTCCTCTTCAGTGAGGGATTTGCTACCCCACGCGATGCCCGAAAGGCGGTAGCGCAGGCTACATCGCGTCCTCACGCTTGGCTCCGGTCTTCGGCATCTGCCTCTATGGAGCCACCCGTATCCGAGAAGCCTGTATCTTTAATCCAAATCGATAAACTTACTGGTACACTCACTTGGTTGAACGTGCAGATATCTCGACGTTACGGCCAGGGAACTATGACCCAAAGATTTCATCACTAAATCGATTCCCGCACCATGATTTAAACTATGACAGGCATGGGCATGACGCAGCCAGTGCGCTGAAGTATGGGGATTAATCCCTGCTTTCTCCACCGCTTTCTTAATTAAGCGATGGATGGCATGACGGTCGAGGCGATTGCCAAACCGAGATAAAAACACCGCTTCCGTTTGATCACTCCTGGGAAGTTGCTTCAGTTCCGACCAGAATTGATGAGTAATTAATAAAGTCCTCGTTTGATGACCCTTGCCCAAGATCGTGACCGTCACGCTTTCTTCTCTTGGCTGAAAGTCCGACCAGTTCAAACCGACTAACTCAGAGATCCTCAAGCCCAGAAGATATAAGAGAATGAGTATGGCGCGATCGCGCTCATTAGTAGCGGCATTAATTAGCGCCTTGACCTCTGTCTCCCGTAAAATCCTTTCATTGAGAGCATCTTTCGCTTTGATGGTCTTAATCATCGAGGCGGGGTTATTGGTGAGATAACCCGTCTTGACCCCAAAACTAAACAGAGACTTAATCGCAGCTAGTTTATTATTAATCGTGTTCTGACTCTTGCCGCGAAGCTGAAACGATTCTAGCCATAACAAAATATCTTCCAGCTTCACCTCTTCTAGTTCCTTCCCCGCAAAGGTGAGAAACTGCCGAGAGATCGTGAGATAAGTCTTTTGGGTGGTCACGGACTTTTGGGAAATCCACAGTCTAATCAATTCCACATCTCTTTTCGCGTCGGTTAGCTTCGGGTAAATGTCGATCGTCATAACAACAGAATTCACGTTTTGTTGTGTTGGTGCAAGCGCTTAATCTTTAAGTTTTACCACGAGCGCATGACTTGAAAACAATTGTTTGAGGAAATGTCAAATTCCCTCCTAACAATCACTCTGAATCTGATGTCGGAAAACAGCTATTTCTCCACCTCAACTTAAAGCGCGATTGACCCTTCGGGTCAACGAATCGAAGATCCGATCGCGCTCTTTTCGTAATTAGGGAGCGATAGTGAGCCGCATCCGAAAAGCCTGTAATTTAAGAACTGCCAACACAAAAAAGGCGAACCAATCTAGAAAAAAAAGAAATGATTTAAGTTCGCGAATTTTAATTGAGAACTTATTCCTCCTTTTGTCCCACCTGACGTGGGTTGCCGATCGCGTTACGTCGATGATTTTTGAGAAGTTTCATCCCTATTTACTTGGTGGGCTACATAGGTTCGCAACACATCATTAATTAGGGTTTGATAGCCTCTTATTTCAGGGTTGTTTTTGGCTGTATTACGAAACCATTCTAGGGTATCGGTATCAATCCGGATCGATATGGCTTCTGTAGCTGGTTTTCGCTTGATTAACTTAGCATTTTTGAAAAATTCTTCATCAAGTTCAGGAATGTCCGAGTAGTCTATGTCCTCATCTGACATATTGACTAACTTACGATGTCGTTCTTCGGGTGACAGATCAAGACTAAACTGATTGTTGCTCATACATCCTCCTTTCTTTTTTGTTAGCTCGTCGCGCCGAGATGATTCTGGTCACTCCGTTTCTGTCTGTATGGACTACCAAGATCACAATAACTGGCTGCTCAGGTAGCAAAAGTTGTCCGATTGAGAGTTCTCTTGTTTCTTCATAATCAAAGCGATCGTCTAGGTACGTTAGTAGGTTGGGGTCGCTGAATATCTCAACAGCTTCTTGGAAGGAAATACCATGCTTGATGATGTTGGTTTGGTTCTTTTGCTCATCCCACTCAAAGTCCATATCTTGAATATACCTTCTTGTATATACAAACTCAAGGAAAACCACCTCCAAGAACCTAATCTCCTCCAAGATTAGGCATGAAGATAGATCGGTATGGGCTTTTCGTTAATCCTAACTGTAGTGGACTGAAATTATAATCACTCCGACCCGAAATCATCGGCATTTTGAGACCACATTATTTGAAACTATATTTTCGCTTCGACCCACATTATGGCTCTTGCTCACTTTTGGTGATGAATCAAGATGGGATGGTGAAGTTGAACTCGGAATTCGGAAAGAATCAGATGACGCGCATGTCAATGAGGATGGTTGAAGCCCAAATTTCTCTTGCATCAAGCTTGTTGAGCGAACCCAATAGATGCCTAACAGCTTATAGTCAGCGGTACACCGGACTCAAAGTCCGGTGCCTGCGCTGACCGCCCAGCCGCGGTCAAGATAGAGGTTGATTGTAAAGAGGGGAAAAGGCGATGGAAATCCTCAAAAGCTTATTACCCCATTTACCTTACCTTCGACCAGCCCTTTCAAGGTGTTGTGATTATTCCCAAATTATAGTTAGGTAAAAGAATCCATGTTGCTAATTTAGGAAGTAGGGAGAATGATTCTAGGGCAGGTATTTGAGCGTTTTATAGAGGAAAGCCCCGTATCAGTCATGGTTCGTGGACTGATGGAAAAATTCTTATCTCCCCAAAAAAGACCAGACGACGTCGAAAACGCACTCGTCCTGCTAATCGACCTCATGTTTCTACTGCTAAGATTTTATCCCAAAATTAAGACCACAAACTTCACACCTTGAAAGGGCTGGTCCTACTTTAGTTGATTTGACGATGTAAAGAGAGTGATCGGGTTGGATAAGAAGTGTTTATTTTTCTTCATTGAGATACTCAGCTAACGCTCCCCAACCTCTAGCTTTGATACCAAAGTAATCTTTAGCAGCTTGAAAGGAATCGAAGTTTTCTTTTAACCAATCAACAGTATATGGCTCTCTAAAATCTGCTACTTCTAATTCTTCAATTTCTTCATTCTGATATTTATTGTCAAAATAATGAGACTTGCTTTGTATTTTATTGGCTAAATCTAACCAAGTATTTGCATCAGTATTATAGGTAAGGCAAGCATTTTCTAAAAAGTAATATTCATTCTCTAACTGCTTAGCTAACTCTTCTGCTATCGGATATTCATTAAATTCATCATTATCTTTTAATTCTTCTGTAGTTACCTTTTCAGAAATTTCTGAATC
>JAAANX010000015.1 GCA_009909085.1 Cyanobacteria bacterium GSL.Bin1
ACTATATTGAGAAGCCAGAAAGACCAGATTGATTGTGCCTCTCCGCTTCGCTACGAGTCACGGGCTATCCTTCCCGACGTTGATGCTTCGCATACAACGCGGGGCTGTCGCCCGAAGCTCAGTATGTTGATCAACCCGTGGGAACGATGATCGAAACCCAAGAAGGAAAGGGTCATTTTAGTGAAGTGATTCTCAAACCATGGGTTGTCATTCGCGATTCTGCTCAAATTGAGCAAGCCAAACAACTGCACGCTCAAGCCCATGAATATTGCTTTATTGCTAATTCAGTCAATTTCCCCGTCCGGTGTGAGCCCTCAATTGAGAGTGACTGATTCTGGGACAATCAGGGGAACAATAATTACTAAACTAACGATCTTTTAACTGATGATAAGAGGCTTCTAGAGATTCCCAAAGGGCATTGGCTTTTTCATAAGCTTCCCGAGGAGAAATTTTTCCTGCGGTTTCTAGGCTAGCAATATAACCAATCCGTTGGGCAAATTCCTGTAAATTCGCATTAAAAACGAGATTTTCTGGCTTAATGGTGCCACGATAGGAAGCACGAGGATAGAGATACTGATTGAGTTTCATTATTAACGTCTCTTTAAAAGCTGTTAACCTGATTTTAACCTAGTGACGACAAACTGACCTCAGTCTAAACCCCAGTTAAAGATTTGGGCTTTTTCCCCATAGTATTTTAGTCGGGCATCTGCCTAAAATTAAGTTATTTTAATAACTATCAAGTGACCAATGAGAATGGCTAAAAATGTTAGAGAGATTTAATAGCATCTCGGAAAATCGCAGCAATCTATCGGAACTAGATGCGATCAAAGTAGCCCAGATTTTAGAAGCAAGCCCAAACGAGGTTTATCTTTTTAACCAGAGAACTTTACAAATTGAATATGCGAATCCTCGTGCAACTAAAAACTTGAGCTATTCTCTCGAAGAATTACAGACAATGACAGTTCTCGATTTAGAGACAGAGTTTAATCTGGCTGATTTTAAGCGATTGATTACGCCTTTAGTGAATCGAGAAGTAACACAAATCAATTGGGAGACAACCCATTGTCGCGCTGATAGTAGCACCTATCCAGTTGAAGTTTATTTACAGTTAGTAAAAGCGGAAGGGAAACTTTGTTTTTTTGCCATTGTTGTTGATATTAGTCAGCGTAAAAATGCCGAGCAATCTTTACAGGATAAGACAAAAGAATTAGCAAGTGTTGCCAGTAATATTCCGGGAGCAATTTATCGACTGCGTTATTCTCAAGATGGGACGGTCAAAGTTGAATATGTTAGCGATCGCGCTGAGGATATTTTAGAGCTTCCACTTCCAGAAATCTATGCTGATTTCCAGCAAGTGGTCAATTTAGTTCACGAAGCGGATCAGGACAGTTTTAGAGCACTCCTGCAAAAAGCTTTAACTGAGCTGACGCCCTTGTGTTGGGAAGGACGGATGATTACCCCTTCTCAGCGTTTAATTTGGATTCAAGTGCGCTCGCAAGCGCAACGCCAAGCGGATGGCTCGATTATCCGTTACGGTGTGCTTTTGGATATTACAGCTCAGAAACAAGCAGAACTAGCGTTGCAAGAAAGTGAAGAAAAGTTCCGTCAATTGGCAGAGAATATTGATGATGTGTTTTGGATGATTGACACAGAAATGCATCGCTTAGTTTATGCCAGTCCGGGTTTTGAAAAGATCTGGGGTCATTCTCGTCAAGAACTGGCGGCTAATCCTCGCAATTTTTTAAGTTGGATTTATCCTGAAGATCGAGCAGCAGTTAAAGCGGCGATACCGAAACAAGTTTTAGGAGAATACGATATTGAGTATCGCATTATTCGCCCCGATGGGAAAATTCGTTGGCTGCGCGATCGCGCTTTTCCCGTTAGAGATGAGACTGGAAACGTGTATCGTGTGGCTGGAATTGCTCAAGATATTACCGATCAAAAAAATGCTGTCATAGAATTATCTCGCAATCAGAAATTAAGAGAAGTGATTTTTGATGAAGCCACTGACGCTTTATATTTAATTGATCCTGACACTTTAATTGTTCTAGAGTGTAATCGCAGAGCAGTAGAATTGCTAGCTGCCCCCAATAAAGAAGCACTGCTGACAAAAGCAGATTATTTATATAAAGAACCTTTTTCCAAAATTGAACAAACCCTTGCTCAACAAGGAATGTGGAATGAAGAACTAATTTTAATCACTTGTCAAGGGGATCAGTTTTGGGGAGATGTGGCTTGGAAAAAAATTACAATTGGGACACAAATAACTTACTTGGTTAGATTGACCGATATCAGCGATCGTAAATCTTTTGAAGCAGAACTACAAACCACGAATGAATGTCTAGAACTCACCAACCAAGAATTAGAGTGTGCCACGCGCTTAAAAGATCAATTTTTGGCCAATATGAGTCATGAAATTAGAACTCCCCTCAATGCAATTTTAGGGATGTCAGAAGGCTTAAAAGAAGGATCGTTTGATATCATTAGCGAACAGCAACAACAAGCTGTGAAAACAATTGATACCAGTGCGAGACATTTACTCTCTCTCATCAATGACATTCTTGATTTAGCAAAAATACAATCGGGAAAAGTAACTTTAAACTTTGACCAAGCCAATATTAAATCTCTATGTGAGAGCAGTTTAACGTTTGTTCGCCAACAGGCTTACCAGAAAGGAATCCAGTTACAGACTGAAATTAATACTTCTATTTCTAGCCTAAATGTTGATGAATTGCGAATCCGACAGGTTTTAATTAACTTATTGACCAATGCGGTTAAGTTTACTCCACCAGGGGGAAAAGTGACACTGACGGTTCACGAAAGCACTTCCCGAGAAAATATCATTTTTGCTGTTGCCGATACAGGAATTGGCATTGCACCGGATCAAATGTCTCAATTATTTGAACCTTTTGTGCAATTGGACAGCAATTTCAATCGCCAGCATGGTGGAACTGGACTGGGCTTGTCTCTAGTCCGTCGTCTCAGCGAATTACATGGAGGGAGTGTCTCTGTTGAGAGTGAAGTCGGGAAAGGAAGTACATTTTACGTTAACTTGCCCTATACAGAAGTTTATTTTATTTCTAATGGAGATTTCTCAACTTTATCGACACAAGAAATAACTGATTTTTGTCAGTCTTTTTCCATCCTAGTTGCCAATTCCGATCAACCGAGACTGGATACAACTTGTAGTTATTTAGAGGCATCGGGATATCAAGTCACTGCCGTTGATAACAGAGAAGATATTTTTTCAATCCTTAACAACGCTCCACCTGACATGATTGTGATTGATTTACCCAGTTTTGACTGGGAAGAAACAGTCATGATTCAAGAATTACGCCAACCTGTCACTGTCAGAACAGTTCCAATTATTGCGATTACCGATGAAGCAACCGATCATAGCCAAGAGCAATTATTGGCGGCAGGTGCCAGTTATTGCTTAGTTAAACCGGTTCGTTTACGTTACTTGCTTAATCAGATTCAGAGTTTACTGAACGAGGAATTTCCACAGTAAAAATTGCCCCTTGCGGTTCATTATCTTCAACATCAATCTGTCCGCCATGGGCTAAAATAGCCATCTGACAAAACGCTAACCCTAATCCCGTTTGGTTAACATTACTATATTTCCTTCCCGTTTCAAATTTTTTGAATATTTTTTCTTTGAAAGTAGAATTTATCCCTTTCCCTTGATCAATCACTTTCAGGATGATTTTGTCTGATGTATCTTGGAGCTTAACTTTAATTTCTTTGCCTCTTGGAGAATACTTTAAGGCATTTGATAAAAGATTATTAATAATTCGCGAAAATAAATGATCGTCAATCGCAGCAACATCATTTTCGACTTCAAATTGCGGTGTAATTGTAATTTCCTTTGCGGCTGCGATTGGAATAAAATCTTGAATCAGTTTTTCTAAAAATGGGATTAAAGCAGTATCTGTTGGATCTAAGAACAAGCGCCCTGTTTCTAGCTTCGCTAAGGTCAGTAAAGTTTGGATTTGTTCTTCGAGCCGTTTCCCAGCAACACTTATTTGATCAACTTTGGCTCTTTGCTTCGGATCTAAATCGGTAAACTTGAGGATCTCGCAGGATAAAACAATACTGGTCACCGGATTTTGTAAATCATGAACGACAATCTCTGCCATTTCTTCCCGGCGTTGCAACAATAGTTGTAAATTATCGTACTGTTGCTTGATTCGTAACATGGAATGTAAGCGCGATCGCAGCTCAATCCAGTTTAAAGGCTTACTAATAAAATCGTCAGCACCGGCCTCTAAACATCGTGCTAAATCTTCTTTTCCGGTCAAAGCCGTAACCATGATGATTGGAATATATTGATAATCCGAATTATTTTTAAGATAAGAACAAAATGTAATCCCATCAATTTCTGGCATCATCACATCGAGTAAAATAACATCGACCGGATTTTTCTCTAACCACCGCAGGGCACGGGAAGCACTGGCGGCATAATAAAGTTTGTAATCTTCACCTTCTAATAAGGCTTCAATGACATCAAAATTATTGGGCTCATCATCAACAATGAGCACAGAACCACCATTATTCATCATTTTAATTTCGCATCAGTAATTGAACTTAATCGTTTCATCGCGCTAATGTTTCATTAGTGCCTGATTCGCTTTAATCGATTTCATGAAATCAACAATCGGCCGAGGATAATCGACGCCTAAAATAATGTTGTACTCCTTTTGTTGGTCTGATGAAAGTTTCCAGGGTTCATGAATGAGATCACCAGGAATTGTTCCTAACTCAGGCAGCCAATGGCGTAAATAATCTCCTTTGGGATCATAATTTTTTGACTGCTTCGGAATATTGAAATAGCGGAACTCTCTCGCATCGTTACCAACGCCTGCCGTATAGTTCCAGTTTCCCCAATTACTGCAAACATCATAATCAATTAATAATGATTCAAACCATTCCGCACCCAGGCGCCAGTCAATTCCTAAATTTTTAGTTAAAAAACTCGCCACATTCTGACGACCCCGATTCGACATAAATCCTGTACTGGCAATCTCCCGCATATTGGCATCCACAAGCGGGTATCCGGTTTTGCCCTCTTGCCAAAGTTGGAATCGTTGCCAATCTTCTTGCCAGGGAATTTTGACATCTTGCAAACCCGTTTGCTGAAAAACGGCATTGCCATATTTGAGACAAACAAAACGGAAGTAGTCTCGCCACATTAACTCAAAAATTAACCAGTAAGTTGAATCATTTTTGACTCTTGACGCTTCATAGGCTTGTACTTCCTCATAAACATAACGAGGCGATAAACATCCCCGCGCTAACCAAGGAGAAAACTTAGAAGAATAATTTGCTCCTAACATTCCGTTACGAGTTTGTTTATAAGCCTTCAGACAATCTTCTTCCCAAATATATTCACTTAAACGGGTCATGCCTGCGCTTTCTCCGCCAACAAACTTTAAAACCCCTCGCTCATCAGACGACACCCACTCGACACCTAATGCTTCTAAACTTGGCAGATCACCGCTAGTCATTTCCGGAGGTAAAGACGGTAAACGATCAGGTGTTGGGAAGGAGGAACGAATGTCTGATTTTTTTTCAACGCGCTTGCGATACTGCGTAAAAACATCAGGCAGATTAGCAATTTTCAAGGGTAAATCATCAAGATGATGAAGGGTTGCGCCCCAATAAGACTTGAGATTGACTCCCAGTGATCTTAATTTTTTTTCTAATGCTTTTTCGACCCGAATTTCTTCTGCTGTGACTTCCGAGTGATAAAAAATATCTGTGATGTTAAAGGCTGTCACTAAATCAGGAATAATGATTTCCGGTTGACCAACCCGAATCATTAAATTGCTTCCCTGGTTGCGTAGGTTTTCTCGTAAATTCGCAACACTTTCTTGTAAAAATTGAGCCCGAAAACTTCCCGTTTTGGGAAAGCCAAATCCGGTTTTTCCAAACTCTCTGGTATCAAAACAATAGAAAGGAATAATCTGCCCTTGCGTTTGCGTTGCCCGAAATAAAGGTTCGTGATCATGTACCCTTAAATCATTACGATACCAAATTAAAATTCTCTGTTGACTCATTATTCCTTACTGCCGATTCTCTTATGCCTTCTGCTTTACTACTAGTTAATCCTCACTCTCGTCAGGGTCAAAAAAGTCTGCCTATTATTAAACATCACTTGGAAGCGATGGGCTTAACGTTGCTGCAAAAAAGTAGTGAATACCCGCACCAAATTCCTGATTTAATTCGTAATTACCAAGATCAAGTTAACTTAGTGATTATCGGAGGCGGTGATGGCACACTTAACGCAGCAATTGCAGGCATTGTTGAGACACAATTACCTCTTGGCATTCTACCATTGGGCACCGCAAATGATTTAGCCCGAACGCTAGCCATCCCTTCTACTCTAGCAGAGGCTTGTCAAGTCATTGTGAACGGGAAACAGCAAGTGATTGATTTGGGAAAAGTCAATGAACAATACTTCTTTAATGTTGCAAGTTTGGGTTTAAGTGTTGATATTACCGATCAACTCACCAAACAGGCAAAACGGCGCTGGGGGATTTTAGCGTATGCCGCAACTGCTGTCAGAGTCTTATGGAAATCTCGCCCTTTCACGGCTCAAATTCATCATCGGGGAGAGGTGATTAAGGTCAAAACGGTGCAAATCGCGATTGGGAATGGTCGCCATTATGGCGGCGGGATGACCATTGTTCACGATGCCAAAATTCATGACCAACGCTTGGATTTATATAGTCTAGAAATTCGACATTGGTGGGAAATGATTAAGCTACTGCCGAATTTATGGTTAGGACGCTATCCGGCGAAAAAAGTCAGGTTATTAGAAGGACAAGAATTTTTGATTGAGACGAAAAAGCCGCGTTCGATCAATACAGATGGTGAAATTACTGCGGAAACCCCTGCCAAGTTTGAAGTGGTTCCTCAAGCGTTGAAGGTCATTATTCCTTAATGGTGAGATGAATATGGAACCCAGAAGCCATTTTTAAAATCCGTGAATTCCAAACTAATGGGATTAACTGTGACTTGACACTCCAACGCCCAAACCTTAATTGCCGGGGTTGATCTGACAGCAGAAAATGTGGGTTTCGTCTTGCTGAAAAAAGATTTCCCCCAGAAGATGCAACTGACAGTATGGTGGGATTAGTCAGTTGAACTTTGAATTAATTGTCGGTACTGGCGACGAGCAAACGAGCTTTGGGTCACATCTGCTAGACGTAAGGCAGTAAACGCTGCTTGTTGCAGTTGACCATGATGCTGCAAGGATTGGTGATACCAGTCGATAAAGTCTCTGCAAATTAATATTGACATGTATTCTTGATTCGTACTAGTGCTCTGTCAAGCTAATTTTGACGAGTGGCGATCAACCGATTAAGTCCTTCCTTTGTCCTTTCCCCCTTACCCTTGACCCGTAATTGACAAGGCACTAGTGCAGCCTGACGAAAATAGTTGGCCAGTTAGCGAATGCTCGAAGCATTGATTTTATACCAATTTGCCAAATATGTGCTACAAATAAGATGGTGTCTATTTACAACTAAAAGTTATGTCAGGAGTACTTAAAATTGAGATCACTGAGTCAGAGAATGAATTGAGGGAACTAGCAAA
>JAAANX010000016.1 GCA_009909085.1 Cyanobacteria bacterium GSL.Bin1
AACATGAAGCAACATCACCAAGATCTCCCAACAGTCTGCTCCAACCCGGTATGTTATGCGACAAGCGTCATTGACTAGCCACAGAACAAAGACAACCCTGAGACTCCAGTCCATACTTAATATAGATCAGCATTCATAACGCTCTGAAGTGAATCAAAGACCGGAGCCCATGCCCGAAGCGAAAGCCGATAATTAAGGGCGTGATGGGGTCAACTTCCCATTGAACTCAATGAGGCAGGCAATAATTTAGAATTGAAAGCCCAAGTCCCAGGCATCAACCCTGATGATTTAGATGTGGCGGTAAACAGTGATTCTGTAACCATCAGTGGTGAATATCGCTACGAAGATAATAGACAAAACAGCTACCGCTCCGAATTCCAACAAGACCAAGTACAGGCTGATTACACCGATGGCATTCTGACGCTGCACTTACCGAAAGTGGAACAAGCAGCCAATCAGAAAGTGAAAATCAACACCTCGACTACGCTCGGTGTTGAGGCTGAGCGAAGCCGAAGCCTCAACCTTGGTGGTCAGTCCCAACAAGCTATTTCGGGTTCTAGCGGACAGTCCTAGCTGATTACACCTCCTAAAACGGTACGCCCCCTTCCTGCTCGTGAAAGGGGGAGTTTTTAATGTCGGCATACTGCAATTGATTATGCTGGAATTAGAGTCAGGAAAAAGGAGAAACACTTTAACATGTCCTTTGTCGGCAATATCAATCATGCCAATGCTCTCGTTACCGGTGCAAGTGGGGGAATTGGATTGGAATTTGTCAAACAACTCCTCCAAGACGGCAATCTTGCCCAAATTTACGCGACCTACCGCTGTCGGGAGTCTGCGGAGGAACTAATCGCGATCGCGCAAGACTATCCCAACCGCCTGATCTGCCTTCCGATGGATGTAACCGAAGAAGGGCAAATCGCTGATGTTGCCGCCAAAATGCACTCGGCAATCAACAAACTCCACCTTACGATTAACTGCATCGGGTTTCTTCACGAGGGGGAAATTCGCCCGGAAAAAGGCTTGCGGCAGGTGGAATCGGAATCATTGTTACGCTACTTTCAGGTCAACAGCATTGGCGGCGTTTTATTAGCGAAACACCTATTGCCTCTATTTCGCCACGACGAGCGCAGCGTTTTTGCTAGCATCTCCGCCAAAATCGGCAGTATTGGCGATAACGATTTGGGTGGATGGTACGGCTATCGCGCCTCGAAAGCAGCCCTCAACATGCTGATGCGGACGGTCTCCATTGAGTATGAACGAAAAAGCCCGCAAACTATTGTCGTCACTTTACATCCTGGAACCACTGACACCCGCCTTTCCCAACCCTTTCAGCGCCACGTCCCTGCCGAACAATTGTTTCCTGCCGAGCGAACGGCAGCCCAATTGCTTGGTATCATCCAAAATCTAGAAGTAAGGGATAGCGGGCAATTTTTCAACTGGGATGGTAGCCGGCTTCCTTGGTAGGGAAGGAATGATGTCCTGATATCTTCTGAATGACTCTTACCCTTGATTTTGATAGAGGCGAATTAATACGAGTCAGTTCGTGGTTATGGCTGAAATACAATCAAGTTAGCTTCAGGAAAATTTCAGTCAAGGCGATGAACACGACGATCAAACAAGCAAAAACCATTCTGAATCAGCAGACAATTACGGAAACTAGCCCCGGAACGATTCTCCAAGACCTCCAGACCTTTCTCAATTTACTGCAAGATCAGGGAATTGAAGTCAGTGGCAAACATAGTTTGTTTCCCCTCAAACACTTAGCAGCTTTAAATGCCCAATTAACAGAACCGACGCAACTGGACTTAAAAAGACCCGTTCAGAAATCTTATCCTGCCTTAAATGGAATTTACCTACTGTTAAGAACCACGGGCTTAGTCGTTGTCGTTTCCGAAAAGAGAAAACAAAAGTTAGTGCTTGATGAAGCCACTTATGAAGCCTGGAATCAACTGAATGTAACCGAACAATATTTCACATTATTAGAAGCATGGCTGGTACGCGCCAGTGATGAAACCATTGGGGAACGGGATCAATTTCCCACGTTATTTAACTGTATTCGCTTTTGGCAAATGTTGAACCAAGACGAGATTCAACTGACGAAGGAGTTAGAAGGCTATTTTGCCTTTCGTTACACACCCGGTTGGCACAATCTTGCTTTATTCGATTTATTTGGGTTGATGAGAGTTGAGCAAGGAAAACCAGAGAAAGGGAAAGGTTGGCGGGTGCAGCGTCTGGAAAAAACTGTTTATGGAAAAGGGATTTTAACAATCTTACGTTTTGCGTTAGTCGGAGAAGAGTCGCCGTTTAGTCGAGTATTCCAAGAGATTGTCCAAGTTGAGCCAATAATCCGCTTCGGGAAATTGCAACCTCTCTTCCAGCCCTACTTCCCGCAATGGCAAAACAATCTTGTTGTTGAGCACAATGACTCTATAGAAGGGATTTATATTTTTAAGGTGTCACTGGGAAAGCCTTGGCGACGAATTGCCATTCCGTCTTTCTTATCTCTCGATGATTTAGCCGAAGCTATTTTAGATGCCTTTGAGTTTTCAGATGATCATCTCTATCAGTCTTCAATTGCGGACACTTTTTAAAACTGAGTTTGCCGTTTTTGTTCATATGATTTGACCGACATTCATTGCCTTGCATGAGAATTCACCTATAGTTGCTATGTTAGGTTCGCGATGTTCCCTACGGAAGCGAAGCTATTCCGCCTTGATTACAACTGAGTCAAAGCAGGCCAATTGGCATCTGCCTTAGCAATATTGCCGGGGATATCCCTTTCCCAGCGTCTTTGAATCCCGGGGCTGTAACGGTTATGCTACTTCATATTAAACAGACAAATCTGAATGAATCCTGAGATTCAACTCTCTCCTATCTGGAGCCGGCACCAGATGAATTCAGATCATATTTTTCAAGTGAAAAAGGGAAGCCAATTAACTAACAAAGTCAACTTTGATGTTAAATCATTCAGTCCTCTAAGAAGCGTTAAAAAGAGACTTCACAACATATTCACATATGAGCAAAATCAACCCATCGTAGAGTTGGAGCAATTTATTGAGCTCAAAGTTGGAGAAGTCTTGAGAAAAATCCAGCATCTCATCAACCAATATGAAGACTGGAAAACTCGATTAGTCACAGATCCTGAAATTAAAGGAGGAGAACCGGTATTTCCCGATTCTAGGCTGAGTGTTTATCGGATTGGCAGTTTACTCAACCGTAGTGGCGCGAATGAACTACCTTCGGTTAAAGAAGAAATTGTGGAAGACTATCCCTATCTTTCTCAAGAGGATCTCATTTTTGCTCGCATGTTTGTCAGTTTGAATCCCCGTGAAGGAAGACCCAAAAAGTCTTAAATTACTCATCGATGAGGATCTCTCCCCCCGCATCGCTCAAATTCTTTGCCAAGAGAATCTGATTGATGCGGTTCCGATTCGTGATCGCAAGGTGCGCTTTCCGATGCGGAACCAAGTTCCGCAGCCTACGGCACGAGCAAAGCTCTACGGGTCGCACCTCAATTTTTGCGGAGCTTTGGATCATGAAGTTCTAGAACTGGCTTTCAATGAGGATCGGATTCTGGTTACTGCCAATATCAAGGATTTTGAAAAATTTGCCAGATTACGGGAGGTGCATTGCAGTCTGATCTTTTTACTGGATGGAGACTTGCGTCGGTGTGAACAACTTGCTGCGATCAGGGAAGCGATTTGTGAAATTCGTTTGATGGATATCACCAATTGTGCTCTTTATGTCAACTGGCGAGAAAAAGAGTATGAGTTAGTTGATCTTCCTTCCAGTTAAAAAAGGCTCTTTCTTGGAAAACAATCATGATATGATTGCTATTCACCGATTACCTCGTTAACCAGATGAAAGTTCTAGGAGAAGCGCTGAGGGGCGACAACCCTTTTTGGCAACTTCCTCTAAAACTGCTTTATAATCCCAGAAACTGACTTGACCCCTGATTGGGACGGGCATGGAGATATTTACTGGTAATTTCCAGACTGGAATGACCCAGAGATTGTTGTAATAGATGTAAATCGCAGCCTCCCTCAATGGCAAGAGTGGCATGGGAATGGCGAAACCAGTGGGCAGAAACGGGCTTATCCACACCAGATTTCCTCACCGCTTCCTTAATCAGCTTATGAACTGAAATTCGTGATAGGGTTCCCTTATAACGATTGGTGAACACAAACTCGTTACGGCGAGGCAATTCTGCTATCTCTAACCAAATAGAACGAGGAATGAGAACCACACGAGTTTTATCGCCTTTCCCGTAAATGGTTGCTTGTCCACCACCCCCATTGGGAGACAAATCGCGCCATCGCAGTCCGCATAATTCGCTAACTCGAACTCCCGTGGCGTAGAGAAATTTTAAGATCGCGCGATCGCGTCCTTCCTTCCCGGCATTAATAATCGCCAGACATTCTTCTCGCGTCAAAATCTTTTCCGCCAAATTGTCTTTCGGTTTACGACTTCCTTCTACCATCGCGCCCACATTCGTTGGTAGATACCCCCGTCGCACGGCAAAGCTAAAAAAGGACTTTACTGCACTAAGCTTTCCCTTCACCGTATTCATCTTATACTTCTGTTCCAAGTGCCACAGCCATTCCTCAATATCAGTGGGGAGAATTGTCTCCAACGGTTTCTGGGCATAAGCCAGGAATTGCTTGATACTCACCTCATAGGTGCCGCGAGTGCTGTCTTTGCGACGACTGTTTAACCATCGGGTAATGGCTTCTTGCGTTAATTTCCATTCCCCAGTTTCCTCCTCCGCAAAGACGGCTTCTGTAACCCCTTCAATAGCAGTGGTTTCGCCTAACTGAATTGCACTCTCACTCATCCACTTCCCTCCTCACATTAACAAAAGCTCGGTTTTGTTAACCAAATTGATTGTACGATCTCAGGGGACAAAAACCAGAAAAAATGTTGTTCATTCACCAGTGAGCAACCGAGTAACGGGTAGAGGAGAGAAGAGATACCTGTGCAATTGAACCTGATGTAACAAAGACCAGAGCTAGCCTTTAATCGACATTGTCTAAATAGGGCTTAACTTGAAGGGCTTCGCGCACCTGGTCAAAGAGTTTCTTCGGTTTAGGGTTTACTGAGTCTGCAGATTGAGGTCTAATTATAGTTATACGCAGGTTATCTGGCTAATGAATAGAAAAGGAACTCTAATTTTTTTCTGCGGAAAAATGGGAGCGGGGAAATCAACTTACTCAAAAAGCCTGGCCAATGAATTAAGCGCAGTTCTTTTGTCTGAAGATGACTGGCTTGCTGCGATTTATCCAGAAGAAATCATGAACTTTGACGATTACATCAAATATTCTTCACGATTAAAGCCTTTGCTCAAGGAACATATCCGAAAAATTTTACATTTAGGTGTATCGGTCGTGATGGATTTTCCAGGAAATACCAAGAAACAGAGAACATGGTTTAAAGAAATATTTTCTGAGGACGATATCCCCCACAAATTGATTTATCTGAAAGCAGATGATCAACTCTGCTTGAATCGGCTGGAAAAGCGAAGGAAGAGTTCACCCGATCGCGCTCGATTTGATACAGAAGAGGTGTTTCATCAGGTAACCCGTTATTTTCAAGCCCCTGCTGATGATGAAGGCTTTAATATTGAGGTGGTGAATCAATAGGATTGATGACATCTAAAGAAGCGCGATGCCCGTAGGGCGGTGGCTTCGCCACGTCGCGCTTTAGAGATTGCTCTTGCCTTTAAATCCTGAACAATAGAATCATTAACAGGGCAGAGGTTAAGCACGCAAGGAGCATCCTGATTAAGTTCCATTGGTTCCAACGCGGTTCAAACTCCATACGAGCTGATTTTAGAGCTGTTTCCTTCATCTCATCCACATTCAGAGTTTGTAGTTTGTTATTCAGTGGTACGTTGATCGTGAAGGTGGATAACTGAACGCCAAGCAGATAAAGGATTGGAGTCAAAATCATGAGCAGACGTTGAGCGCGATCGAGTTGTCCCAAGCCCAGCCCAACTGAAGCCAGCAAAGCCACAATTGACCCCACCCAAACCGCCACAAAGATCGGTTGATTATTTTGGATCACACCATCTATCACCTGAAACGCTTGGATAAACTCTCGGTCATCTAAACGTTTAAGCCCTGGCATCACTACTGAGGCAAAAGCAAACAGGAAGCCTGCTACGAGGGAACACAGTAACGTCGCCATAATCAAGACAATTGGAAAGATTGCTTCTGTTGACATGGATCAATTTTCCTGATGAAAAATTAGTAAGACAAACTTGGAGTCTGGTACAAGGACGACTGATCCGATAGTTGCTTTAAGATAAACTCAGCAACATCAGCCCGAGAAATCTTAAGAGTGATGCTTCTATCCGTGCTTGGAAAGCTGTGACGATATTTTCCAGTACGCGGTCCATCGATAAAAGCCCCAGGACGCACGATCGTCCAATCCAAGTTACTGTTTCGCACTAAGGCTTCTTGCCGTTCGTGATCGGCAAACACCTTCCGCAAGATAAAGCCAAACATGATGTACTTCCAGTAGAAGTTCAGGTTTCCCCAGCTATCACCAGCCCCCAAAGTGGATTGGCAAATCAACCGACGCACTCCCACCTTCTCCATCGCCTGAATAATCTGCTGAGTCCCCTCTGAACGAATGGTACCCGTTAATTTTTTACCAGACCCCAGCACACAAATTACAGCGTCTTGACCAGATATGGCTAGTTCCACCGCCTCAGAATCCATGACATCTCCTTGGATAAAGCTAAGTTGGGAGTGTTGGAGATTGAGCTTGGCTGGATTTCGGGCGAAAGCAGTGACGGTGTATCCCTGCGCCAAGGCTTGTTGAACTACCTGACGACCGACGGTTCCTGTCGCACCAAAAATCACGAGTTTCATGAAAGTATGCTCCTCAGTAATGATACTCTCAGTTTAGGAATCCGATTCAGACGAGGCTGTATAATAATTGGGAAACTATCAAAATCTTGCGATCAGTTTGTAATCCGTTCTTCGGAATCAAAGTTCTAGGGGGCGCGATCGCAGAGATAGCGTTACTAATTACCCTTATGACAGAACCAACTTCCCGATCAGAGCCAATCAGCCAGTCCTCCTCTGTTCAAGATTGGGAGAAGATTCGCGTGGAGCATTTACAGAATTCAACTGGAGAAGGGGTCTATCATTGCGAGGGTCAACACACGCTATTCATATCTCTGTCTCCTCGCCCAATTTACTATTGGCAAACTCAGGACGGGAAAACACATACGGGGCTGTATCGCCAAGGAGACCTGTTAATCACACCAGCCAACACCCCTTTGTTTGTGCGGTGGGAGGGAGATGAAAACTGTTTGCAAATCCAGGTAGCGGATCAGTTTCTGAAACGCATTGCTGAAGAAACCTTTAATGGCAACAGCGATCGCGTACAACTGATCCCCATCTTTCAGCAACGGGATGCTCAGGTGGAAGCGATCTCAAACCTGATTTTGACTGAATTTCAACAAAACCCATCTGGCAATCAACTGTATGTGGATTCCTTAGCCAATATTTTTGCCCTGAATTTGCTCCGACAATTTGCCATCACCCAACCCCAGTTACCGATCTATGAAAGTCCCGGTTTACCCCAACGACAACTCATGACAATCTTGGACTACATTGAGGCCAATTTAGACCAAGAGATTAAGCTGGCTCACCTTGCTCAATTGCTGGGTATGAGCCAATTTCATTTCAGCCATTTATTCAAGCAGGCAATGGGATTATCGCCTTACCAATATCTATTGAAACAACGGGTAGAACGAGCCAAGCATTTGCTCAAGCAAACTGATCGATTAATCGCCGATATTGCCCTGGAATGTGGATTTAATAGTCATAGCCATTTGAGTAAACAGTTCCGACAGTTCACGGGCATGACCCCCAAGGCTTTTCGCTCTGGTTAGATTGGGAGTTGAGCCAAAATATCTCCTTTCATCTGGCAGAGAGCAAAGCTCGATCGCGCTCTCAAAAACCAATTAAGACTGGATTAGGGGGTTAATGGCTTCCAAAAAGGTGAATCCCTCAAAATCCTCAACATTAACCGTGTAAATTCCCGAAATTTGATTATCTTTGAGAATAGCTGCAATCGCGACATCAAAGATTCTTTTGCGAGAGGTTACCTGCCCCAATAATGCGATGGCATTTTCTAGATAACTCTCTTTTTGGGTAAGAATGGTAATTCCCGTATCCAAATAGTCTTGGACGATTGCGGTTGCTTGGGGAATGGATAAAGGAGCGTTTAATCTGTTAGAAGTAACAACACTGATCAACTCAATCAAAACCTGTGCTGGAATACAGACACCTAAATTTCCGTTCTCATCCCGTTGGTTCATTGCAGTTTCCATAAAAGTTTTAGCCGATTCATGAAAGGGAGAATCGCGATTGTGGGCGTAAACCAAGAGATTGGTGTCAATGGCAAAGGTCTTCATCAAGTTCGTTCACCGTAGAGTTCGTCACGGTTGACACTGATATCACCTCCTAAACTAAAGGAACGCACTTTAAACGGTTTAGGAGAAGTTGAGGCGCTTTTAAGATCATTTTTCACCGACTGAAGAAGCAGTTCAATCATTTGAATTCGTTCTTCAAGGGATGCTTGTTGGAGTTGCTTGCGGGTGTTTGAGTCAACCATGATTTCTAATCCATGAGTCCGATTCAATCTTGCGGTTATTGTGAAGAGATCGGAACGATCATGTATCCTGTGGGTACAGTACAATGTTATCTTTTTCCAATCTGTCCAGTGGAAGTGGGTTAAAATTCTAAGCGCGAAGATTAGTTGCGCGATGGCAACTGCCAGCAACTCGAACCGGAGCGAAGTGAGGACGCGATCGCGCCATTTGTGACAAATGCGGGTGCAAGTAGTCAAAAGTGACTTGCTGATCGGATAAGACTAAAACTGGGTTCTGCATTCAAGAGTTGAAAACCGTTATTAATTTAAGATCAGATCGG
>JAAANX010000017.1 GCA_009909085.1 Cyanobacteria bacterium GSL.Bin1
GATATCTTTGATGCCAGAGATCTTTCCGAAGTTGTGTTTCGCAGTATGCGCGACTTAATGACGACAGAAGCAGCGGATCGTGTTTTTGAAGAACTCAAAGGAGAAAAGGCGGCAACCAGTGATGATCAATCTTTGCAAGATGATATCTCTGGTCTATGGAAAGATACAAACCCCATTGTTGCTTTTTTAAGCCGTCTGCGCCCGGTTTTAAATATTGATGATGAAACGTTTTTATTCCGGATTCGCCAAGAAGGTGGACTACAACGAGGCATTGAACCGGAAGTAGCGATTAACGCGGTTTTTTCGGCAACAAAAGATGAGTTATCCCAAGAACGAATTCAAGAAATTACTGAAGCATTACCGGGAAAAATTCGCCAGCTTTGGGAACAAGCATAATTAACTGTTCAGAACAATTATCATTGGTTTAGAAATTAAGAGAGAGGGAGTCGTGAGTACATTTGATTTTCTCTCTCTTTCGTGATTTATCTAGATTTACTCCTGTAGAGTCCATGATTGATTGTCATCATTGGCGATTGAATTCATTCCTGAATCACAAAACATAGCTAAGCTAGCTGATTCTCTAATACTTCAGCAAAGTCAAAAGTACCAATTGAAAAATAGAAAGGGATTGAACGATCGCGCGAAACGATGCTCTAAAATATGAAAATGCTGAAATCATCGAAGATAAGTCGCAGATCATGGCAAGTGCATCCCGATATAATCCCGCCGACATCGAAACGAAATGGCAACAATACTGGTTAGAAAGTGACGCTGATCAAACGCCGGAAGACCCCAACCAACCGAAATTCTATGTGCTTTCCATGTTTCCTTATCCCTCGGGAAGCCTCCATATGGGTCACGTTCGGGTTTATACAATTACCGATGTGATAGCAAGATGGCGAAGGATGCAAGGGTATCGGGTTTTGCATCCCATGGGCTGGGATGCCTTTGGTTTACCCGCAGAAAATGCAGCCATTGACCGTGGCGTTCATCCCGCCCAATGGACGAATCAAAATATTCAGCAGATGAAACAACAACTCCAGCAATTGGGCTTATCCCTCGACTGGAGTCGGGAAGTGGCAACTTGTTCTCCCGACTACTATAAATGGACGCAATGGATTTTTCTCCAGTTTTTCCAAGCCGGACTTGCCTATCAAAAAGAGTCCGCTGTAAATTGGGACCCCATTGACCAAACGGTTCTTGCGAATGAACAAGTGGATGGCGAAGGACGGTCGTGGCGCAGTGGTGCGAAAGTCGAACGGAAACTGCTCAAACAGTGGTTCCTGAAAATTACTGCTTATGCTGAAGAACTGCTTAACGATTTAGAAAAACTGTCTGGCTGGCCCGATCGCGTTAAACTCATGCAAGAAAATTGGATCGGCAAATCTGTTGGGGCATATCTCGAATTTCCTGTCGTTGAGAGAGAAGATAAAATCGGGGTCTTCACCACCCGCCCTGATACGATTTATGGGGTCACTTATGTGGTTCTTGCACCGGAACATCCTCTCACCCCGCAAGTGACGACAGCAGACCAAAAAGACGCGGTAGAAGCTTTTATTCAAGAAGTTAGTAGCGAAAGCGAACTGGAACGCACTGCCGAAGATAAACCGAAACGCGGTATTCCCACGGGTGGAAAAGCAATTAATCCTTTTACTGGTGAAGAAATTCCAATCTTAATCGCTGATTATGTCCTCTATGAATATGGAACCGGTGCTGTCATGGGTGTTCCTGCCCACGATGCCCGCGATTTTCAGTTTGCCACCCAGAATCAACTGCCGATCAAACAGGTGATTGTTCCAGAAGGCGAAGACGCCAGTGAGACATTAGAAAATGCCTATACCGAAGCGGGAACGATGATCAATTCTGGTCAGTTTGATCGCCTAAATTCTGTTGAAGGAAAACAAGCTATCATCGACTATGCCGAACAACAAGGCTGGGGGAAAGCGAGAATTCAATATCGCTTGCGTGATTGGTTAATTTCCCGTCAACGCTATTGGGGCGCACCGATTCCCATTATCCATTGTCCCAGTTGTGGGGCAGTTCCCGTTCCCGATGAAGATTTACCGGTTGAACTCCCAGAAAATGTCGAATTTACTGGACGTGGCGGATCTCCTCTCACGCAACTGGAAAGCTGGTTAAATGTCCCTTGTCCTTCTTGTGGGGAACCGGCAAAACGCGAAACCGATACCATGGACACCTTCATTGACTCCTCGTGGTATTTTCTCCGCTACACTGATGCCAACAATAGCGAGGAAGCCTTTAACAAAGAAAAAGTCAATGACTGGATGCCCGTGGATCAATATGTAGGAGGGATTGAACACGCCATCCTGCACTTATTATACTCTCGTTTCTTTACGAAAGTTTTGCGAGACAGAGGACTCTTAAACTGTGATGAACCCTTCCAACGGTTACTTACTCAGGGCATGGTCCAGGCAATTACCTACAAAAACCCTAAAACTGGCAAATATATCCCACTCCAACAGGTTAATGCAGAGGATCCGAAAGACCCCAATACGGGTGATGAGCTTTCTGTATTCTACGAGAAGATGTCGAAGTCGAAATATAACGGCGTAGATCCCTTGGAAGTTTTGGATAAATATGGCGCGGATACGGCGCGGATGTTTATCCTCTTCAAAGCCCCACCCGAAAAAGATTTGGAATGGGATAGTGCCGATGTCGAAGGACAATTTCGCTTCCTCAATAAAGTCTGGCGCTTGGTAATGGAGTTTGTCGATCGCGCTTCCGAAATCCAACCCAAAAATAACGGCGATCTCTCGAAAGAGGAAAAAGACTTACGCCGTGCGATTCATACCGCCATCAAATCGATTTCTGAAGACTTAGAAGGAGATTATCAGTTTAATACTGCAGTTTCCGAATTGATGAAGCTTAATAATGCGCTGAATGAAGCAAAATGCCAGGATTCTCCCATTTATAAAGAAGGAATTGAAGCCTTAGTAAAATTACTTGCCCCCTTTGCTCCCCATCTTACAGAAGAACTCTGGCACGCTTTAGGAAATCAAGAGTCCGTTCATCATCAACCCTGGTTAGAAGCGGATCCCGACGCCTTAACGGTTGATGAGATTAATCTCGTGATTCAAATTAAAGGCAAAACCCGCGGCACCATTCCCGTACCGGCTAATGCCAGTCGGGAACAATTGGAAACCTATGCCCGAGAGTCCGATGCAGCCCAGCGGTATCTGGAAGGAAAAGAGGTGAAAAAAGTGATTGTCGTTCCGGGTAAATTAGTTAATTTTGTGGTTTAAAGCGTTGAACTATTGCTGATGGGAGGAATAACCACTCCTTCCATCAAAACCTTTTCCGGATTCGCATCAAAATGACTGGAATAGCTTGCCTATAATTAAAGGTAAAAGCAGGAAGTTCTAGGAAAAATGTCTCAACTCACGCTCAATTTAGACTCAGTCATTGAATTAAGTCGGGAGCAATTTTATCAAATTTGTCAGGATAATCCGGACTTAAAATTAGAACGGACTGCAACTGGAAATTTAGTGATTATGTCGCCAACTGGTGGAGAAACAGGACGTAAAAATGCCAGTTTAATTGTACAAGTTGGGCTATGGAACGAACAAACACAATTAGGAGAAGTTTTTGATTCTTCCACCGGGTTTAGTCTTCCCAATGGGGCTGACCGTTCCCCTGATGTGGCATGGCTTGAAAAGTCGCGCTGGGAAGCTTTATCGCCACAACAAAAAGAGAAATTTATTCCCCTTTGTCCTGATTTCGTGATTGAACTGCTATCTCCAACAGACAATTTAAAGCACGTGCAAGCCAAAATGCAAGAATACGTAGCAAATGGCTGTCAGCTTGGTTGGTTAATTAATCAAAAACAGAAAACAGTTGAAGTTTATCGTCCGAGGAAAGAAACAGAAATTCTGAATGCACCCGCTTCCCTATCCGGAGAAAATGTTTTACCAAATTTCACTTTAAATTTAAGGAAAGTTTGGTCTTCGTTTCATTAGAAATCGTTTATAAAATACTAAAAATTAATGAGGTAATAACTGATCGCTGTTAAACTGTAGTCTATAAGCTACAGTGAATTATGGAAACCCAAAAAAAACTATTCTTACCTATGTCAAAGCCAACGGCAGCGCACCTTTTAACGATTGGTTAGAAAACCTCAAAAATAGAAAAGCCCGTGCCATAGTTCGGACGAGAATTAACCGCCTTCGATTGGGTAACTTGGGTGATTGTAAATCTGTAGGAGAGGGAGTAAGCGAACTGAGAATCAAGTTTGGTGCTGGCTATCGAGTTTATTTTGGACAAGAAGGAAATACTATCATCATTTTGTTATCTGGTGGTGATAAAAATAGTCAGGATCAAAATATCAAAAAAGCCAAGCAATATTGGCAAGATTACAAGAGGCGTAGCAATGACTAGAACTAGAAGTTATAAAGACGATTTATTAAAAGCTTTAACCAACCCCATTGAAGCCAGAGAATATCTCAATGCAGCTTTAGAAGACGAAAACCCAGAAGTTTTTTTACTGGCACTCAGAGATGTAGTAGAAGCTAACAGCACCATGAGCGAACTAGAACAAGCTACTAACCGCAATCGCGAGAGTTTATCCAAAACCCTCTCCGAAAAAGGCAATCCTCAACTCAATAATATTCGCAGTATTCTCAGTAATTTAGGTTTTAAATTAACTGTAGATACTAAAAATTAGGGAGGAGAAAACATATTACAGTTGCTAAAACCCATCGTCGAAATAGTTCGACAATAATGCAATAGTTGCTATTCTTTCCTTGGTAGTCCTGCATAGGAATGGTCAATGGAAGCTGGAAATCCCGCAATGCTGTTACCAATATCATTACAATGCACTACTACCAGAATTATGAGGAACTGGCTCTTCTAGAGTAAGTATGGCAAATTAGCAACAAAAGCTCCAATGTAACAGCACTCTTCTTCTAAAATTATCGAAAATTTTATCGGCTCTCCTAGACTAGATATACTAATTTATACATTGATAGCAGCTCAATCCCTAGTCAATTCAGGGGATGCAATGAAACAAAAATCAAATTTTAGAAAAATTTGATTTTTACAATTCCGTAAAGCTTACCATGCAAGCTTTTTGGGCGTTATTTGCTATTATTTTTCCATAACCACCCTAGGAGAGCCATTTTATCCTCCGATTCTTATTAAATTGTCATAGCTAATCTAGAAGAGCCATGATTTGTTGGGTACTGACGTTTTACTTTTGAGTATTTTGATTCTGTTATTTGTGTTAAAAAAATAAACGATTTCCTCTCTCCACATCAAACCAATGTAGAGAGTGTTTGGGAAGGGCAAGCTCTACTTCCTCTCGATCCCAAGTTTGATCAATCGGAATCAGACTCCGTAACTGTTTTTCTCCTGCCCCTTCGACTTCTACCGTTAAGAGTTGTTCTTTCCCCAAATCTTCCACCAAAATGACTTTCCCTTTGACGATGTGTTGATCGCCATCGGTGGCAAGGCGGACATCTTCCGGGCGAATGCCAAGGATAATTTGCGAAGGAATTTCAGTTAAACCAGGGAGGGTAATCCCAAAATTTCCGAACATCGCTTGTTGTCCTTTACAGTTGAGAGTAATCAGGTTCATTTGCGGACTCCCCATAAAGCCAGCAACAAAGCTATTGGCGGGATAATTATAAATTTGATAGGGGGTATCCAATTGTTGCAATACACCATCATAGAGGAGGGCAATGCGAGTGGAAAGGGTCATTGCCTCAGTTTGGTCGTGCGTTACGTAAACCACTGGCTTATTCTGGGACTTAAAAATTTGTTTGAGTTCTGCACGAACTTGTTCCCGCAACAATGCATCCAAGTTACTCAGCGGTTCATCCAGTAAAAACACTTCCGGTTCGCGCACCAAAGCCCGTGCTACTGCAACCCGCTGCCGTTGTCCGCCTGAAAGCTGACCGGGTTTACGTTCTAGTAACGATTCCTCTAAATCTAACTTTTGGACAACTTGATTAATCCGTTGTTCAATTTCACTGGTTGGAGTTTTACGAATTTTAAGGGGAGAGGCAATATTTTCCGCTACCGTCATGTGGGGGTATAGGGCGTAACTTTGAAACACCATTGCCACATTTCTTTCACCAGGCGGAACACTATTAACAGTATTGCCATTAATCACAATTTGCCCTTTGGTTGGTTCTTCTAAACCCGCGATTAAGCGTAAGGTGGTTGATTTACCACAGCCCGAGGGACCAACAAAGGTAAGAAATTCCCCATCATCTACATCAACGGATAATTCTTTAATGGGAACAGTTTTGGAATTGTATTCTTTACGGAGGTTTTGCAGTTGTAGTTTTGCCATTATTGTTTGTTCCTTATTATTGCCTTAAACGATGAACTAATTATTAATTTTTAATTGGTAATTGGTTTACCCCTTGACAGCACCAGCAGTGAGTCCTTGGACAATGCGACGTTGGAAGAATAAAACGAGGAGAACCAGGGGAAGCGTACCCGCAACCGTTGCCGCGGCAATGGGACCATAAGGAATTTCAAAAATGGATGATCCGCCAATTTGAGCTGTTGCCACGGGGATTGTTTTCATACTTTCTTCCGTGACAAAGGTTAAGGCAAAGATAAATTCATTCCAAGCAAAAATAAAGGCAAGAATTCCCGTTGTCACTAAAGCAGGAACGGTCATGGGTAAGACAATTCGCACTAACATTTGGACCGTATTATAGCCATCGACTTTTGCTGAATCTTCTAAGTCTTTCGGCAATTGTTGGAAAAACGTTCTTAAAACGAGAATAGTTAAGGGTAAGTTCTTGCCGGCATAGGGAATAATTAAAGCAAGATAGTTATTGCCTAAATTGAGCGCTTTGACCACTTCAAATAAGCCTAAAAACAGTAAAACATAGGGGAAAAGCGTCACAATCAGTACGATCGCGACTAAAACTTTCTCGCCGGGAATCCGTAGTCTCGCCAAAGCATAAGCCGCGGGGGCACCAGTGACTAACGCGATTAAAGTCGCCGTTGCCGCAACAAATAAACTATTAAAAATATAGAGGAGAAAGGGACGACGACTGAATAAATTCATGTAGTGATCAAAGGTCAGTTGATCCAGACGGGGTAAATAAACATTGGGAACTGTGGCAATCGCCTCGTTAATTTTGAAAGAGGTTAAGACTTGCCATAAGGCAGGGGCAAGACAGAAAACGGCAACAAAAATAATGCCGACAACAAGGGCGATCTTGCGGTTGGGAAGTTTGGGTTTGGGCGAGGTAGCGGTCGTCGTTGCTGTCTGTTTTTGCGCGATCGTCATGTTTTATTGTTCTCCTGTGACATTCACATCCGTTTTAGACAAAATGAATGCTGCAATTGCAACAGCAATAATTAAAATCAAAAACGTAATGACAATTAAGGCTGCACCGTAACCAAAGTCTAAATAGCGCATGACGGTGTCATAAATATACAAAGAAACCGTTTCTGTGGAACCCGCCGGTCCGCCGCCAGTCATCACGGTCACTAACTCGAAAATGCCAAAAGCTTGAGCGAAGCGAAATAATAAGGCAATAATCATCTGTGGAGCGATTAAGGGTAGCGTAATAGTGAAAAAGTTCTGTACTGGATTGGCCCCATCTAGAGAATGGGCTTCGTATAAGTCTTGGGGAATTGCTTGTAACCCCGCTAAAAGAATTACGGCAATAAATGGGGTGGTTTTCCAAACATCGGCCAGAATCAGAGCAAACATGGCACGAGTGGGATCCCCCAGCCAGGTAATGCCAGAATCAATCACACCAACACCTCTGAGAAGGTCATTGACCACACCATATTGGTCGTTAAAAATCCATGCCCAGGCTAAGCCCATCACTGCCGTGGGTAACGCCCAAGGTAAGATACCAACCGTTCTCAAAATACCGCGACCGCGAAATTTTTGGTCGAGAACGAGGGCAACAGCAATGCCTAAGAGTAACTCTAACAGCAGAGAGAAAAAGGTAAAAATAGTCGTATTGCCGATACTATTCCAAAACCGACCATCCCCGAACATCCGAGCATAGTTTTCTAACCCCGTAAAAATGGGTTCGAGTTGAGTGCCTAAGTTTTCGGTAAATAAACTCAACCAGAAGGCGCGTCCAATGGGATAGGCAAAGACTAAAATCAGGATAATTAAGGCGGGTAAAGAGAGTAACCAACCGGTGAGTTGGTCTCGCTGTCGAATAGAATTCAGTTTCATACTTGTCTTACTGAGAACGCTTCAATAGGGTACGGGTTTCTCTCGCTGCTGCATTCATCGCCGCTTCTGCAGACATGGTTCCAGAAATGGCAGCACTGAGATAGCGTTGTAGAATATCGGAGGCTTGGGAATATTGCGCGATCGGGGGACGTAAAACCGCGTTTTCAATGACATTTAAGAGTTCCGGTAAATAAGTATATTTTTCCACTAATTCAGGATCATCAAAGAGGTCTCGCCGACTGGGAACATATCCCGTTTGTAGCGCATATTTTTTCTGGGTTTCCGCGCGACTGAAATATTCCACGACTCGCCAGGCAGCATCTGGATGATCGGTACTTTGAGCAATTCCCATTCCCCATCCTCCTTGACAGGCACCACTCTTACTACCAGCGGCGTGTGGCATCGGTTTAATGGTAAATTGCCCTGCAATCTCTGATTCTGAGGCTAAACCATAAACATAGGGCCAGTTTCTTAAAAATGCAGTCTCACCGTTTTGGAATAAGCGTCGCGTGGGTTCCTCGCTATAAGTGGTAACACCAGGAGGGGAAACCCCTTCTTCAATGGTGTTTCGCAGAAAGTTTACGGCTTCTATGGCTTTGGGTTGGTCTAAGCCTACTTCGAGGGTATCGGGGTTAACCCAAAATGCATCAAATCCTTCTAGGATTTCCACAAACATTGCAGATAGCCCTTCATACTGTTTCCCTTGCCAGGTATAGCCCCACGACGTGTAATCTTGTTCTTGTAGCGCTTTAGAAATTTCTATTAATTCTGCAAATGTATCTGGTGGTTCATAACCCGCTTCTTGAAGCCAATCCGTGCGATAGTACAACATCCCAGCATCTGAACGAAAGGGCATCCGATAAAGTCCATCTTCATATCTGCCGCCGTTCACATCGCCGTCTAAAAACTCATCTAATTCTTCTTGAGACACGCGATTGGATAAATCTTTTAACCACCCGGCTGCTGCAAACTTGGGCGTCCAGACAATATCCATATAAACCAAATCATAAGGAGAATCTCCCAGTAAAAAAGCGGACGTATAAAGGTCTTCAACTTGGTTAGTATCATTGGGCGCTTCAACCACTTCGAGCCGAATATCAGGATTTTCTTCGTTAAAGTCTTCGACAATGGGTTCTAATTGTGCTGCTTCTAAGGCTTGAATCAGTACTTTCACGTTTGTCGGTTGTTGACTTTTCACGACCGTGACGAGCAACGGAATCGAAATGACGGTTGCTAGAAAAATGATCAAAGGTTGGAGTTTTTTTCGATTTTGAATGAATCGAAAGAATGATTTTAAGTAGTTTTTGATTGGGAACATAATCTATTAGTGAAAAAACATTTGCTAACGCTAGTAATAAATGCTTATCCCACTAAATAAAATCGCTTTGCCCATGTATTTTAGAGCAAACTATTGGCAGAAATCACATTAATTTTAAGAAAAGTCACAATTATGGAACTTTTTCTCAAAATCTACCTTAAGCCAGGCGACAAATCAAAAAATATTCTTTTACGATACGGGACTACTCAAAATAAAAACTAGAGTTGATTGTAGAATTCTCTCACGTTCCAAAAATACGCTTTGTCTACGTTCTCTTGAGACATCTTTACGTTATTGAGTAACATCCAAAAGTTAGGAAGAACAAATAACTTAATGACTAATGACTAATGACTAAATCCCGAATCGGCTTTTCAATTAAACATTGCCAATGACAAGTGTAGAGATTCGGTTTTTGCACCCCCACACTAGCCAGAGCGGGAGCAGCGGGAAAGGGCCAAACGCGATCAAAAATCAAGGTATCGTCTTGAAAGCCAAATTGAAGTAAATAGACGCCGGGTTGAGCAGAAAGGGCATGAAGAAGTTGATAGCCAACGTGATATAAAGATTGGCGCTTATCATCAGGAAAATCAATCGGTTGTTGGAAAGAGTTAGGCAGTTGTGTTTCTCCAATCACTTCGCCATACAGGGGCCCCTTGGCGGTAAAAACAATCGGTAGCCAATAGCTGCCATGCCAAATTTTTCTAAACTTATTTCCCGTTCGTAAGTTTAAGTTTTCTTCTACCCATTTACGAGTTCCTTTAATATCGCGGCAGGTTTGGAATAATTTTGCTCTGGGAAACTTAAATTGAGGCGGCAGTTCAATGGTTAAAGGGCAACAAATCCAATCGGGGTCGTTGGGATCATACCAATTCACTTGATGGAGAAGTTGATGCGCCGCAATCATTTTGACCACGGCTGGGCGGTTAGTGTAGGCAAGGGGCTGTGTGCGGAATTCATTTCCGTCCTCACTAAAGCTCCGGCCTGAAAGCCCTGCACCGGACTTTAAGTCCGGTGTAGCGCTGACTACTGTTTCTTCTGTAGTTTCACTAACAATCGCATCTTTTAAGGCGGCTGCCATCCGCTGGGTAGCTGGAGAAGTCGAAAGGACGGTCCCTTGGTTGGACACCTGTTGAGCGTTAATAATAATTAGAACTTTATACATTCCCGTGACGTGATTAGACAATTAGTGAGAATATGAGAAATCAGAAATAAACCCCAATTCATTTTCGACGCGTTTTGATTGCCAATACTGCGGCGACTGTGAGGGTCGAATTGAGTTGCAAATACCACGCTTAACCACTAGGACGATTGGTCGGTTTGTTGGATGTTGGGCAAGTCAATCTCGTGATCATGAGACGGACGATTTCTGACGGTTAAGCGATAAGTCAAAGTTTGAACTTGGGCTTGAAGCTGCTGATTTTCTCGTTGGAGTTGTTCAACTTTTTCTTTGACGGGTTTCATACGCTGGGAAAATTTTTGACGATAGAGCTCTGGTAAATCTTGTAACATTTTTTCCAATGTTTGATTTTTGTCCATCAAAGTCTTGATTTTACTTTGTAGGTGATAAATTTCTTGATCACGGGTAGAAATTTGCTTTTGATAAAATTGGACTTGTTCCTCAATCTCAGCAATTTGACTGTGTAAGTGTTCAAGTTGGGATTGATCAGATTCTGTATTAGATGGGAGAGAAGTCGCGTTTGAGTAGTCTTTTACCAACCGAAATAATTCGTGGGATAATTGATCGACAAGTTGATCCCGTAGTTGCAGTTCCCCTTGGAGGTGGGCAATTTCGGCTTGGAGAGTTTCGAGATGGGAAGGTTCGGCCTGACTCACGATTCTAGATTTAGGAGCTTGATTTTCAACAAAGTTGAGGTACAGATAACAGATAAAGACTTGTCAATTAATTTAGCATTTAGTCGAGAAACTTGAATAATCTTAGGTTCAGAAGAATGCAAAGACTGGGAACGATATTTGCTTTTTTGTTAATTGCCGCCGGCATGGTATTAATGGCGGTGATCTCTATTCAGAATATTACCGCGATTTCTCTACAATTTTTATTCTTTCGCTCTATAGAAATTCCCTTTGGGGTTCTTTTAGCATTTAGTTTCAGTTTTGGCTTAATTTTAGGTGCAATTGCCCCTTTGATCCAGCCAATTTTAAGCGGGGTTAGGCATCGTCGGGGATAGGATTAACGGTTGGCAGAGGATGGGAAAAATTCTCGGCCACAAGAGAATGCAGTGAAATTTCGATATACTGTGGAATGAAAATTTGATTGGGAGAAAGAAACTTTATGGAAATTGGACAAAAGGTAAAAGTGTTTCGGCTGCGCGATCGCGTCTCTAATGACATCGTGGACAAGCTGGGCAAAGTCGGCACCGTTCAAGAGTTTAAGATGACTGATGGCAGCGGAGTGGGGGCTGTCGTTACCTTCGATGATAATTCCAGCAGTTGGTTTTTTGAAGATGAACTCAAACCGATTGAGCAAGCCGTAACGAGCTAATTACAGATGATTTTAACTTTTCTCGGAAAGGGTGGTAGCGGTCGCAGCGCGATCGCGATCGCTGCCGCTCACCAACTTTCTCAAGAGGGGAAACGAGTGTTATTAACCACTCAAGACCCGACAACGGAGTTATTTTTAGAGACTCCTCTGAGCAGTGAACCCACAAGTATCTCAGGTCAGTTTTGGGCCGTTAATCTTGGGGCAACCGTTCTCTTAGAAAAAAGCTGGGAAGAAGTCAAGGCAGTAGAAGCCCAGTATCTTCGGTCTCCCTTACTCAAAGAGGTTTATGGGCAAGAACTTGCTGTTCTCCCGGGTATGGAACAAGCCCTCGCCCTCAACGCCCTGCGGGAATATTACGAAAGTGGACAATATGATGTCATCATTTTCGATGGTGCTGGCGATTTAAGTACCTTGCGCATGTTTGCCATTCCAGAACACCTAAGTTGGTACATCCGCCGTTTTCGTGACCTCTTTCTGGATTCTGATCTTGGGAAAGCCATCTCTCCTTTTATTCAGCCACTGAGTAGTGCCATTTTGAATGTCACTTGGACGGCAGAAGATTTAACTGATAATTCCACTGCTAATCAAGCCAATCAAATCCTGGAACGGGGGAAAAATGCGCTGAGTGAAAGGAAGGTTGCCGGATATCTGGTAACCGCCGATAATCCTTATGCCCTTAAAAGTGCCAAATTTCTCTGGGGAAGTGCCCAACAAAGCGGGCTAATTATTGCCGGTGTCTTACTCAATCAGGAGACCACAGTGAGAGAGGTGGTACAGGGAGAATTTTCTCCTTTACCTATAACCCCTTTACCGTCCATTCAACCGGGAGAATGGGAGACTCTGGGGAACGCTCTTCCCGATTTACTGGGGAATGTTGCTCAAGCCCCTCCTACCGTTGAAATTGATCGAAGTGAACGGACAGTCAAAGTCTTTTTGCCTGGGTTCGGCAAAAAACAAATTAAACTAACCCAACCGCAAACTCAACAGGAAATTACGATTGATGCGGGCGATCAGCGCCGAAATATCCAACTCCCGCCGCCTTTAAAGGGACAGCCGGTCAAAGGAGCAAAATTTTTGGATGACGGTCATCTCTTAGTTTCCTTTTAACCCCATTTGCCAAAGCTTTCTAGTTCCCTGTTTAGGGAACTAGACCGGAGTAGTTAGGGGAAATCAGTCAAAATATTAAGGAATGTTACAAAAATACCATCATTCTGTCTTAACAGCTTGACGGTAGAAAAAATTATCGCTAAAGTAGCTAGTAATACCCGGGTAAATAGAAATGAAAAGTATGTCAGATAAGCAAAAAGTTACGCTTTATCTTCCACCGGATGTTCACCGTAACCTTAAAATTAAAGCTGCCACGGGTGGCGAATCAATGTCAGGTTTAGTGGAGCAAGCGGTGCTCTTTTACCTCAATCACTCCGAAGTGGTTGCAGAATTAGAACAGCAAGAGTACGGTCAAACCTACCGGCTTTATGAGTGTCCTCAATGTGAGAGCGCGCTCATTATGCAAGAAGGAGAACTTGCTCCTCTTCAGACGCAACCATCGGTTCAAACGGAAGAGATTGCAACTGAACAAGTTAATCAACAGGTCAAAACTGCTGACCCCGATCATTCGCAAGATCAGGAACAACTGGTTCCCTGCTAGGTAAACCCTAACCGAGATGGCGAACTGCTCATTAAGGGAAGGACTGCATCAACGATAAGGTGAAAAGCCATGCGCGAAGAGCTCAGTGTATTAATTCAAGCTCAATATCCTCTAATCTACCTCGTTACTCCCGAGGAGGAGCGGGCTGAGCAAGCAATTTCAGATATTGCTGAACAAGCAAAATCGCGGTCAGTCTACGTGTGGACAGTGACCCACGGGATTGCCGAATATGGAAAATCGCAGCAGACTCCTCAGCGCAATACAGTTTCTCCAGAAGCAGCAATTGAATGGGTGGTTCGGCAGAAGGAAGCAGGGATCTATATATTTAAAGACTTACACCCGTTTATTGATTCTCCAGCAACAACCCGTTGGCTGCGAGACGCGATCGCGAGCTTCAAAGGCACAGATAAAATTATCGTTGTGATGTCGCCTGTACAACAGGTTCCCATTGAGTTAGAAAAGGAAGTTGTTGTCCTTGACTACCCTCTACCCGATTTGGCGGAATTAGATCAGGTGTTGACCAAGCAGTTGGAGCGAACCAAGCAAGGTCGCCTCGATAATACGGTTCGCGAAAAATTATTGCGGGCTACTCTTGGTCTCACTCGTGACGAAGCGGAGAAAGTTTACCGTAAGGTCTATGTGACAGCCCAGCGCTTTAGTGAATCAGAAGTAGATGTGGTGCTTTCGGAGAAAAAGCAACTGATCCGCCGGAACGGTATTCTCGAGTTTTTAGAGGAAGATGAGACCTTAGACAATATTGGTGGCTTGGAAGAACTCAAGCGTTGGTTAAGATTACGCTCGGAAGCTTTTACCAAAAAGGCAAGAGATTATGGCCTGCCGCAACCTAAAGGAATGCTAATCCTTGGTGTACCCGGTTGTGGTAAATCATTGACCGCAAAAACAACCTCTCGCCTTTGGGGACTGCCCCTCTTGCGTCTAGATATGGGTCGTATTTATGACGGCTCAACCGTTGGTCGCTCAGAAGCAAATCTCCGTAATGCTCTAAAAACTGCAGAATCCATCTCCCCAGCCATTCTGTTTATTGATGAATTAGACAAAGCCTTCTCTGGCAGTGCCGGTTCATCTGACTCTGATGGCGGAACATCTAGCCGTATCTTTGGGTCTTTCCTAACGTGGATGCAGGAAAAAGAGTCGCCTGTGTTTGTCATGGCAACAGCCAACCGGGTTGAGCGCTTGCCAGGAGAGTTTCTACGGAAAGGACGGTTTGATGAAATCTTTTTCGTTGATTTACCGAATACCCAAGAGCGAAGCGACATCTTCCGCATTCACCTCCAAAAACGACGTTCCGACATTTCTCGCTTCGATTTGGAACAGTTAGCCAATTTATCTGAAGGATTTTCCGGGGCAGAAATTGAGCAAGCACTAGTCGCTGCAATGTATGATGCTTTTGCTCAAGAGCGGGAATTCACGCAGCTTGATATTATTGCTGCATTGAAATCAACGCTTCCCTTGTCCCGAACGATGACAGAGCAGGTCAATGCACTACGAGAATGGGCGCATCAACGCGCCAGACCTGCATCATCCTCCGTCGCCGAGTATCAGCGACTGGAGTTTTAACAGGCTTTCTCTCCTGGAGCCAACAGGAGGAAAGGCTAGCAACTTCGCTAGCAGTTCAAAAGCTAAGATCGTAAACTATCTTAACATAGTTCGATCACGTATGTCAAAATCAGTTAACGTTTATTTCTCAATCCATTTAGGAGGAAATCACAATGTCCCATTTTAGCACTCTCCGCACCAAGATCAGCAACGCAGAAATTCTCAAAGCATCTTTAAGCGACCTCGGCTTAACGGTTAAAGCCAATGCTGACGTTCGTGGCTACAACGGTCAACGTCTTCGCGCTGACATTGTCGCGCAACTAGAAGGCGAATATGATCTAGGTTGGTCTGAAAACAGCGATGGCACTTATGATCTCATTGCTGACCTCTGGGGTGTTGCTAAAAAGCATAACCAAACTGAGTTAATTAACTCCATTAACCAAAAATATGCAGTTAATAAAACCCTCGCAGAAGCGAAGCAACGTGGTCTTGAAAATGCCAATGTTAAGTTAGTCGTTCAGTAGAAGTATCCTAACTCGGTATCGGCGTTTTCTAAAAACGTCTTTACTGCGCGTTCCCAAGCTGCAACGGGTTAACCATTTCGGTTGACCCTTTTTTAATTGATCATTAGTTGTTAGTCATTCGTCATTAGTGATTTGGTTGATTGGTGGGACAAGTGAAAGCACAATGATTGCGGAGCAGTTGATTGCACATGCCTATCGTTGTCTGGTGAGTGTAACGACAGAGGCAGCGATCGCGCTGTATCCTCAATCTGATCGAATTACGGTGAAAGTTGGGGCTTTGTCCCCAGAGGCAATGAGAGAATTGATTCAACACTATGGGATCACAAAAATCATCGACGCTTCACATCCTTATGCAGTTGCCGTTTCCCAAAACGCGATCGCGTTAGCCGCTCAATTCAATCTTCCCTATTTACGCTACGAACGCCCGATCTTATCTTTAGAAAACAAATCTCACACTCGGATTGTAGATTGTCTAGAAACGCTCATTAATGGTAACTATCTGTACCAACAGCGGGTGTTACTAACCGTTGGCTATAAAGCCCTCCCTCTTTTTCAATCGTGGCATCAAAAGGCCCAACTCTTTGCTCGTATTCTACCGACGGTGACTTCTTTGGAACAAGCTTTAGCAGCAGGGTTTACTCATAAACAACTGATTGCCCTTCGTCCCCCGGTCAGTTATGACCTAGAAAAAGCCCTATGTCAACAGTGGGACATTTCCTTAATCGTTACGAAAGCTTCGGGACGTGCGGGTGGAGAAGCTACCAAACAAGTAGTTGCTCAAGCCCTCAATATTCCCTTAATTATTATTGACCGACCTCACCTTGCTTATCCCAAGAAAACCAGTACACTAGAAGACGTCGTCCACTTTTGTCAGGAATATGGCTGATCCCTTAACTCCTCAAATCAGCGATCGAATTTGTCAACACATGAATGAAGATCACCGTGATGCAGTCCTACTTTATGCCCAAACATTTGGCAAGATGCCTGAAGCGGAATCAGCAATTTTAAATTCGGTAGACACTGCTGGCATGGATTTATCCGCCACGGTTGGCGAAAGTTCCGTTCCAATCAGGATTCTTTTTGATCATCCCCTACAAGATTCAGAAGATGCTCACTATACCCTCATTGCAATGGTGAAACAAGCGAAACAAAGCTAGTGCAAGCTGCCAAAAATGAGTAACCAGCATTTTTCCTTTTGTCAAATCCCTTAAACTTCCACATAAATGGCTTAGCAAAAGTGCAGTTGAAGTAATCAATGGAATGTACAATTAATATCGAGCTTTTTAGCTGGTGGAAGTACAACATGAGAATGATACAAGTACAGTAACTGCTCACTGCTTGCTAATGACAGTCTATGATCGAAGTTAAAAATCTGAGTAAGTTTTTTGGGACTACCGCTGCAATCAAGGATGTTACGTTCTCCGTGCGAGAAGGTGAAATTTTAGGCTTTTTGGGTCCTAATGGCGCAGGAAAAACTACAACTATGCGCATTTTAGCGGGCTATATCCCGGCAAGCAGTGGCACTGCAAAAGTAGGGGAATACGAAGTCCATCGCGATTCCCTTGCTGTTCGGAAACGGATTGGCTATTTACCTGAACGTCCACCGTTGTACTTGGATATGACGGTGAAGGGGTTTTTAGAGTTTGTTACACAAATTAAAGGCGTTCCCCGTCGCCATCGCGCCAGGCAAGTGAAAAGTGCCATTGAACGGTGTTTTCTCGAAGAGAAAAGCAATACCCTCATTCGTAAACTCTCCAAAGGATACCGGCAACGAGTGGGAATTGCCCAAGCCATTGTTCATGATCCGCCAGTGATTATTCTCGATGAACCGACCATTGGACTGGATCCCCGGCAGATGATTGAGGTGCGAAACTTGATTAAAAGTCTGGCGGGTGACCATACCATTATTCTTTCAACGCATATCCTGTCCGAAGTCAACATGATCAGCGATCGCGTGAGCATCATTGCTAATGGTGTACTTGTCACAACAAATACTCCTGAGCATCTCATGACAGAGTTAGCAAAGGGAGGAGGGTATACCCTCACTGTTGCTGGCAATACCGAATTGGTTCAAGGGACCCTAAACGCTTTGCCCGAGGTTTCTTCTGTTCAAATTGCTCAATCAGAAAATCAAGAACGATCTCAAATTCAAGTGACTTGTCTACCTCATACCGAACCGGGCGATAAAATTGCCACAGTTGTTGTTAATTCCGGATTGCATCTTTACGAAATGCAACGAGATAAACCTACCCTAGAAGATGTTTTCCTAGAATTAACGGCTCAAGATCAACCGGCTACAACAACCCACTCAAAAGCCAAGACTTAAGATGATTCTTCTCAATAACCTCCTTGCCATTTTTCGTCGAGAGTTAAGCAGTTATTTTACCTCTCCTCTCGCCTATTTGATTACTGCGGTCTTTTGGTTGATCTCTGGGTTCTTTTTTGTTTCAATCTTGCTCGGACCGGAAGGTATTATCCAACAAGTGACCCAACGAGAAGAATTGGGAATTCCCGCCCCTCCTATTGATGTAGCCTATCAATTTCTCACCTACTACTTCAGTTTTTTAGGGTCATTAGTTCTGTTTATTCTCCCCGCCCTTTCGATGGGATTATACACTGAAGAGCGAAAGCGCGGTACTCTCGAACTGATTGCGACTTCTCCCATCACCAATTGGATTGTTGCCCTGGGAAAACTTTTGGGCGTTTTAGCTTTTTTTATTGTGATGATCATCCCTTTGTTAGGCTATGAAATTTATATCTTTAGTGCAGCCAGTCCCTCTGTTCCCCCAGCTGTTCCGTTACTCGCTCACGGAGCATTAATTTTATTAGCAGCCTCGATTCTGTCTTTAGGAATGTTTATCTCTTCTTTAACTGACAATACCGTTTTTGCTGCAATTATTACCTTTGCTGTCGTCTTATTCTTATGGGTAACTGACTTGATTGCCAATCGGGTTAGTGGACCATTGGGAGACGCCTTAGAACATATCTCTCTAATTTCTAATTATGAAACTTTAGTACAAGGCCTGTTAGATACGAGTAGTCTCGTTGTTTTTGCCAGCTACATTGTCTTAGGGCTATTTCTTACTGCTCAGTCAATTGCCGTCTTCCGTGGTGACAACTCATAAGTTGGCACAACAAAATGGTTCTGTAATCTCTTGAATTTACAGAGCTATTTAATAATTTTAACAATCCCTTACTTCTGTCAATGAAATTTAAGGTTAGATTCGAAAAAAACTTATCGTTTGCCTTCCTTAAAAGCGAGACAGTAAAGGCATAGAGATCCTAGAATGTGTGGAGACTTAACATTCCATAACAATTTAAGGATTTTGTTCTATGACCGCCGCTGAGCTAGATCCCCCAACTCAACTTTCATCAGAGGTAACTCTTGAAGAACAACTTACGACGTCTACTTATGATCAGGATACGATAAGAGACATCGAAGATGAGAAGGAGCTTAACGAAATTTTACAAATGGCTCCTGATCCAATCGTCAAAAGCTTGCGAGTGAAATTACAAATTGGTTTTGCCTTTCTCACGTTTATTCTCATTGGCGCCAACGATGCTGTCATCGGTATTCTACTCCCCCGTTGGGGCAGTTACTATCATGTGGATAAAACCACACTCAGCTGTGCTTTTCTCGCGGGTTCAGTTGGTTATCTCATTGCTGCTTTAAACAGTAGCTTTCTCTCCCGAAAGTTAGGTAATGTCAAATTTCTCTTACTGGGAAAAATCAGTTTTCTCGGTGGAATATTAATTTTTTGCTTGCAGCCGCCCCTTTATATTTTGCTTGGTGTGCCTTTGCTACTCGGCTTTGGAGCAGCCATTCTCGAAGCAGCTTTAAATGCTCATTTAGCAAAGTTTCCTAATAAAACGGCTCTCCTCAACTATCTTCATGCATTCTATGGTGTAGGTGCCTTACTGAGTCCTTTTATCGCCTCTCAACTTTTAGCAGCTGAATTCAGTTGGAATGTTATCTATTTAGGGTTTGCTGCCATTAGTATTTCTCTGTTAATGAGTATTCGGGGAATTTTTACCCAAGCAGATCAGGGAAAAATTGAAACTCAAACCAATGCTGATCATACTCCCTCAGAAAGCCCGCTAAAATATCGGTTTGTCTGGTTATTTGCTTTCTTTTTACTCTTCTATGCTGGTACAGAAATCAGTTTAGGTCATTGGAGTTACAGTTTTCTCACTGAGTATCGCCATGAAAATAGTGAGTTAGCCGGTTGGCTGGTGAGTGGTTATTGGTTAGGGCTAACTGTCGGGCGAGTTGCCATTGCACCACTGGCGCATAAGTTAGGTAGTAAATGTATCATCAATACCTGTTTGATTGGTGTAGTCTGTGGACTATTGATCTTTAATTTAATCACCTTGAGCCTGACCAGTGGCTTTGGTTTATTACTAACTGGATTTTGCCTCGGTCCCATTTTACCGACCGGCTTTGCCTTTCTCTCTGGTATGGTTCCTGCTCATCTGCTCATGGGATCCATTAGCTTTATTGCGAGTTTGAGCAGTTTAGGAAAAGCACTTTTCCCTTGGCTTGCTGGAAACGTTGCCGAAGGTTTAGGACTCGAAATGTTTCTACCTTATGTCATTATCTTAGCAGTAGCGATGGTTGCTTGCTGGGTTGTGGTTCTTACTCGATCTCAGACGCAAACTACAGTTCAAGCTGCGACCCACTCGGTTCATTAAATCATGTTTATCTCCAAAGCAAAAATCACCTTTTCACTCGGTGAAGGGGATTTTTGCTTCTTTACAGCGTTTTTTAGCAATACCATATCAATTGATGAATCGGCTGGGTTACACAGTTCTTAACCCAACCGAGAAGATTATTCAGACGAACAAAGACTGACCTTCAATCATGAAGCAGGAATCTTTACTTCGTCATTGCTTCAATCTCTTGTGCCATCTGGGTTACTTCTTCTGCACTAAAGACAGGTTGAGAGGGTGGCATAATCGTTGGCCAAGCCGCAGAAATCTCTCCCACCATCGTTGATAATTTTGCGTATCCTTCTGGATTCATTTGCACCATTTCTTCAGCGCTGTTGTAAAGTAACTCTCGCGCTGTGGCAACAAAGCCTCTCCCATCTTGATACTCAGGAATATCGGTAAATGTTTCTCCTTGCAAGGCAATTTTATACTCTGCCGCTGCCGTAGAAATAAGTGTCGAAATCACTTGTCCTAAAAACTCGGGTGACTGACGCTCACTAGTCGGAACAACATTTTCCGCTTCAGTAAGGACTCCCATTGTTTCTTCATAAGCTTGTTTAATTTCTGTTTCTGAAGCACCACTGGCTGCTAGTTCACTGAGGCGGGTGAGAGCTTCATCAACGGGGCGATAAAGTCCTTTTTCTTCTAGACTCGGAGAAAGGGAACTTAAAATTTCCTCGGCTGGATGGTCAAGGTGAGTTTGTGCCATTTCTCCTTCACCGCGCATATACAACTCAAGTCCAGCGATTAGATGACCTTTCATTAAGCGAATATTCGTCATATAGTCGGCATTGGTGCCAACTTCACCACCTTCCCCGCCTCCACTGGCTTCGCCGCCTTCACTAGCTTCACCACCTTCACTAGCTTCGCCGCCTTCACTAGCTTCGCCGCCTTCACTAGCTTCGCCGCCTTCACTAGCTTCGCCGCCTTCACTGGCTTCACCGCCTTCACCGCCTTCACCGCCTTCGCCACCTTCACCGCCTTCGCCACCTTCACCGCCTTCACCACCGTAAGGATCATAGGGGGTAAAGCCTTCGCCACCTTCACTTTCTTCACTATTCTGAGCAATAAATTGGGTCATTTCTTCAGTCGAGGAAGAAGAAACTGCTTCTGTAGCATGACCCGGCGCAGTGACAGCACAAGTTCCCGCTAAAACATAGGCCCCAATACCAACCCAGAGTTTAATTTTTTGGTTCATTATTATATCTCCTTAATTAAGAATAGTTTTCAAAAAGTTGATTGCTGAAAAATTATCGCATTTTAACTTTGCTTTGGCAAATTTATTGCATATCTTTCTCAAAGAACGAGAGGGCCACAAAAGGAAGCGGAATTAGAGAATTAGAATCAAGTTATGACTTCATTAACAATTCTCGGACTTGATCCAGGGCTAGCAACTTTGGGGTTTGGTTGCTTTAAAGCTGCAAAAATGACAACATCAGTGGTCACAGGAAGTAAGAAACTTAGGGACAATTATTGTTACAGTGATCACTCAGTGCAACTCGTTGACTTTGGTGTAATTGAAACTCCTGCTAAGCAAGCTTTGGAAAAGCGATTAGCAACCATTTATGAAGACTTACAGAGTGTGATTGCTGAATTCAAACCGGATCTGGTTGCCATTGAAAAGTTATTTTTCTACCGGATGGGAAACACCATTGCTGTTGCCCAAGCCAGAGGTGTCATTTTATTGGTCATTGGACAAAATGAGATTCCCTATTTGGAATATAGTCCCCCGGAAATCAAACAAACGCTCACTGGCTACGGCAAAGCAGACAAACAAGAAGTGCAAACTGCCATTACTCGCGAATTCAATCTCTCTTCTCCGCCTCAACCGGATGATGCAGCAGATGCCTTAGCGGTTGCTCTCACTGCTTGGTATCATTATTAGGAATTCAATTTCTAATTCTAGAAAGGATCACATCACATGGATTATGAAAATAAGCAGTTAGTTATTAATAAATGTTGAGATCAGTTGAATTTTTGCTGAAAATCCTCCTCGTTCTTCTCGTCGTTTTCTCTGCTGGGAAAGAATTGTTGCCTTATCAATTTCTGTTACAGCAATCAGCGCATCGATAACTTCGTATAAATCAGCGAGTTCTTGCACTAATTCTTCGGGAGAAGCGGTTGCTGCTTCTGTTGCTTCTTCAATGAGTTTTTGACGTAGCGCTTTTTGATATTCGTGATCAGAGAGAATTGTTGTTTCACACTGATTGCCTGAGTTTTTAATAATTTCAGGAATTTGATCGCGCACCAGTTTATAATATTGTTTTTCCATTAACTTTCGCAGTCACTTTGTATATCCACCTCTAAGGTAGTTTCATCAACACTGATATAGAGAACATTGGGATTGCAGCAAACTTGACAATCTTCAACATAACTTTGTTGGCTGCCAGCACTAATATCAATAAATGTCGGATTGGTTTCGCCACAAAAGGCACAAATAAATTCAGCACTATTTTCCATGATAGATTTTTGATCAGATTTAAGATAGATTAATAGTTAGACTCAACTAACTGAAAGTGAGTGGTATCTCTATCTTTTGAGAGAAATATAACGAAAAGTCACTAAATTTTAGCAGCTGACCGAACAGACAAATACGGCTTTTACACCAAAGTTAAATCTTTCTATTCTTAACATTTTGTTACGCTATAAGTAATTGCATGAGAAAGCAAGGAATCAACAATGAATAATAATATCCGTGTCGGTAATCTATTTGGAATTCCCTTTTATGTCAACCCTTCTTGGTTTCTAGTGCTAACGCTAGTTACCTGGGTTTATGGCAGCCAATTACAAAACTTTCCCCAGCTAGCAGGGATTGCACCTTGGTTATTGGGATTAGCAGCAGCGCTACTCCTTTTTTCTTCAGTTTTAGCGCACGAATTAGGACATAGCTTCGTTGCGATTCAACAAGGCATTAAGGTTAATTCGATTACGCTGTTTATTTTTGGCGGATTGGCCAGTTTAGAAGAAGAGTCTAAAAGTCCGGGAGACGCCTTCCTCGTCGCGATCGCGGGACCGGTTGTCAGCCTTATCTTATTTGGTGTATTCACATTTGTTAACCTTTCCGTTCCTCTCTCTGAACCGTTAACAGCAGTGGTCGGATTACTCGCTACGGTTAATCTCATCCTTGCCCTATTTAACATGATTCCAGGCTTACCGCTTGATGGGGGTAACGTCTTGAAATCAATTGTTTGGAAAATCACCGGCAATCAATATCGCGGTATTTTTATCGCTAGCATCGTCGGTCAGTTTCTTGGCTGGATTGCGATTATTTTAGGTGTCTTTTCTGTCTTTGGAATCACAGAATTTGGTAGCATCTGGACAGCATTAATTGGCTTTTTCTTACTACAAAATGCGGGTCGTTCTGCCCAATCAGCAACCCTGCAAGATAAGCTAAGTCGATTCACCGCTGAGGAAGCAGTGAGTCAAAATAGCCCAGTTGTTTCTGCTGATTTAACTTTACGCGAGTTTGTGAATGAATATGTTATTGGCAAAGGCGAATGGCGTAAATTTCTCGTTACCGATGAAGAAGGAAAATTAATTGGTCAACTCAACGTTGATGACCTAAAAATTATTTCTACTTCGGAATGGAATCAACGAACCGTTCGCGAGTTAGCAAAATCTCAGGACGTTGATTCAGTGAAGCCGAAACAATCATTGTTAGAAGTCGTGATGATGTTTGAAAAGAACAAGCAAAATGAAGTTGCAGTCATCGGCGACAATGGCGTTGTCTTTGGATTAATCGAAAAGTCTGGAATTGCTAAATTTCTAGAAGAACGTCAAGAAGACCTAAAAGCGGCTTAGCATGAGTGTGCTCTTATGATGCTATAGTGATTGATTTAAGTTGGGCTCTGTCTGTATGAACCCAACTTATTTGCTGGAGCTGTTCTTTGACACTTCCATAATAGTTTTAGGAATAACGAGATATCACTATGAAGATCCGCTTCGATCCAAACAAACATCAGGGTGCTAAAGCCAAAGCAGATGAGCAATCCGATCGCGCGAGCAGTGAGGGGATGATCGCCGGTAATCATTGCTGGACGAATTCCCGCTTGCCGACATTGAGCAACTGCCGTTTTTTATTGATAAACACTAAAACCAGACGCGATCGCGCTCTCGCCATCAACAACTGCATGATACATCTCCAACTCAATAAAGTTGTGAGGAAACGGCATTGCAAAAGCACTGGCTTGATTTAAGCGTTCCAGTTGCTCGGAATCGAGAGTAAAATCTAATGCTCCTAAATTATCTTCTAAGTGGGAAAGTTTCCGCACCCCAATAATCGGAAGCGGTTGACTGGGTTGTTGCAAAAGCCAGTTTAATGCCACTTGACTCGGCGAACGACCGATATCATTCGCAATGCTTTTCACCACATCTGCAATTTGCAAACTCCGTTCATTAAGTTGGCCAACGGCTTGGGTTAAACCTTTTCGTTCTGAACCGTCTTTCGCAGTACTTGGACTCTCTAAATCCTCACGAGTATATTTTCCCGATAAAATTCCCCCTGCTAAGGGCGACCAAGCCAAGGGAACAATATTATGCTGCCAAGCCATCGGTAACAAATCAGCTTCTGAAGTCCGTTCTACGAGATTGTAATGCACCTGAATCGCAGAAACAGCCGTCCATCCTCTCAGTTGCGCGATCGCGTTTCCCTCGGAAACCACCCAAGCCGGGGTATCGGAAAGTCCAATCTGTAAAATTTTGCCCTGACGGACTAAATCATCCAAAGCGCGCATCACTTCTTCAATTGGGCTGCGGTAGTCCCAAGCATGAAGCCAATACAAATCAATGTAGTCTGTATTCAGTCGTTGCAGGCTATCTTCGATCGCTCGGATTAAACTGCGACGATGATTCCCGCCGGCATTAGGATTGGTGGGATCAGTGTTGAGGGAATATTTTGTCGCTAAAACAACGCGATCACGCCGTCCTTGCAGTAATTCTCCTAAAAAACGCTCACTGCTGCCATTGGTATAAACATTTGCCGTATCAATGAAATTGCCACCGCGATCGGCATACAAATCAAGGATTCGACGACATTCTTCTAAATCGGTTCCCCATCCCCAATCGGTACCAAATGTCATCGTACCCAAGCACATTGGCGACACTCGCAATCCTGAGTTTCCCAGCAAGCGATAGTGATTGAGTTGCGTTAAGGGCTGGTTCATTGCCGATCCCTCCTGATTGTCTGAACATGGATTGTTCTGAGTATAGCGAGAGTCGGTTTATAATTCAAATCAATAGTATAAATAGAGTTTATTTATTCAATGAATTTACGAACATTTGACCTGAATCTCTTGGTGGTACTTCAGGCTCTGCTCATCGAGCGAAGTGTTTCAAAAACTGCCGAGCGATTAAATCTCAGCCAACCCGCAACCAGTGCTGCCCTGAACCGTCTCCGAACAGCCTTGGATGATCCGATTTTAGTAAGAGAGGGGTTACGAATGGTACCAACGCCCCGCGCTGAGGAGTTAGTAGAGCCGATTCAAGCCATTCTCGCCGAAATTGAACAGACCATTGCCACGCCAACATCTTTCGATCCCAGTACAGCCCAGCGCACCTTTCGCATTGCCACGAACGATTATGGGTCATTTGTTTTAATTCCTCATTTCATGAAACGTTTACACGCGATCGCGCCTCAGGTTGATATTGAAATTTTAGAGATCGGTCACCCACCAGAAACCTTCTTGCAAGAAGCCAAAATTGATCTAGCCTTAGCCGATGCTTGGACGCTGAGAGAGTGTCAATGTACAGAGACCCTTTTCCCAGAAACCTTTACTTGTCTAGTACGAGAAAACCATCCCCGCATTCAAAGCGAACTGACGCTCGAACACTATCTTCAAGAAAATCATGCACTGCTTTCCAGTCGCGGGCGTGTCACAGGTAATGTCGATCTTGCCTTAACCCCACACCGCTTAGAACGCCATGTTCAGATTACCTTGCCTCACATTTTGGCGATTCCAGCAGTAGTTGCATCCACCGAGTTAGTGGTCACCTTGGCAACAAGAGTCGCGACTCGTCTTGCCTCGGACTATGCTCTTAAAACCTTTCCGCCGCCAGTCTTTTTAGACTCCTTTAATATTGCAATAGCTTGGCAAAAACGGATGAATGCTGACCCGGCTCTACAATGGTTGCGCCGTGAATTCATCGCAATTGGAAACTTTGTTTAAGTAAGAACTTAGATTTTTCCCTTCACTGACTGGCGATTTCACAGCCCAATTTCTTATTGAGATCCTAATGATTACGAAAATATTGTGACGATTATAGAAATTCTGCTTGTCAGTGCTTGTTGTATAATAACTTTACTGATTCAGTATCGTTCTTGAGTTGCCAAGTTTGTGGGAACTTCCCTCAAAGCGTCCCATCAGTTGAGAGGCTTTGATTTTCGCGATCACAGAAGTCTTCTCACTTGAAACGATGTTTTTCAAATAAGGCAAGTTTAACCGTTCATGTAACAAAGGAGATGTGTTTAATTTTGCGGATCTTGATACCCGGTTTTAGGAGAAGCAGCAAGTTGATTGCGCCATCGTTTACGCCATTGACTCGTTGCTTCTAAAGTACTCGTCAGTTGTTCTTTTTGACGACGCTTCAGGATCGTCTCAGTTGAAGCATCTAAATTAGGATCACGGTAGGGAATTGCAGCCCGTGTCTGTTGATGTTCTAGATCGAGTTGCGATAAAGGGGATAAGTCCTTAGAGTTCCAACTCGCAACCGTAGAACGACGATTCATGCCCATTGTTGAAGTGTAAGAGAGTCCTGCTAAATTCAAAGCAGTTCGCATTGCTGCTGCACAAGAATAAGTGGCAAGGCGTCCTGAAACATCTAGACATTGAGCCACTAAAGCTAGAAATTCTACCGTCCAAAGTTGCGGACAATGTGGGGGGGAAAATGGATCTAGAAAAATGGCATCTGCAACAAAACCCTCTTGAATTACCACTTGAATGGTGTTTCTTGCATCTCCAATTAGCAACTTAGCTTTGATCTTAGAGCGATCTAGAAACTGTTGTTGGGCTAAGATGGCTAGCAACTTTGGAATCGGAGATGACCAAAGATTTAACAATCTATGTTCGCTTGCCGCCTGAGCAACTTGCCAATCGGATTCCAGACCAATAATTTCCAAATGACAATCAGGATTAACTTGCCAAATCGTTTGGATTGCAGCAGCAGTGTTATAGCCTAACCCATAACAAATATCAAGAATTTTGAGATGAGATTGTTGTTGCGCTTTTTCGGCCAAATGACAGGGCGTGATAAATTTTTCTTGGGCTTCTTCTTTTGCGCCCCGTAACGAATGGAAAGTTTCCTCAAATTCAGGAGATAAGAACGTGTAAGAACCATCAGAGGTCTGTTGAGGAGTAAAACTCATTTTTTAGAAAAGACAGACTGAGTTATGGGCAAGTAAACAGTAAAGCAACTGCCTTGACCGGGGTTAGAAGTCAATGTGATTTTACCACCATGTTGTTGTGCAATAGCGCGGGCAATGGGAAGACCCAAGCCCGTACCCTGTTTGCGTTGTGACCGCGAGGGGTCAGCCCGCCAAAATCGCTCGAAAACTAATGCTTGTGCTTCTGGCGCAATCCCTACTCCGGTATCAAGGAAACTCACTTGGCAAAGACGATGAGTACGAGTCAGGCAAATCGTCACTGAGCCACCTTCTGGAGTATATTGTAGGGAATTTCGTAGTAAATTAGCAAATAAACGATGCAACTGATCGCTATCTCCGACCACAACTGCATCTTCATGTATTTTGCACTCAAGTGTGATCCCTTCTGCTTCTGCCATCGGTTCAAATAGTTCTACTAAATCTTGTAGCATTTCTTCGATGTCAATCGGTCGCCAAGAATGAATGGGAGGGGTTTGGGTCGCGTCAGAACGAGCAAGAAACAGTAAATTTTCAATGAGGCGACTCATTTGCTCGGTTGCACTAGCAATTGCCGTTATTTTCCTAATATCTTTACTATGAATACGCTCAGGGTGATTTTGCATTACCTCCACAGAGCTTTTAATTGCAGCTAAAGGGCTTCTGAGTTCGTGAGACGCATCAGCAGTAAATTGCCGGAGTTGCTTGAGATTTTTTTCAAGGGGAGCAAGCGCTTTGCGGGTTAACCAAATTCCCCCAACCGCGGCAAATCCGACTGCCACTGTACCCCCAGTAATCAACCCCCAAAGCAGTTGTTGTTGAGAAGCTTGTAATTCTTCGGTCGATTGAGAGGCGCGAATATACCCTTCTAAACTAGGCTGGTCAGAAGTCGGGCGATCGCGAAAGACTGAAATTGTATAGGAACGGATATTATGGGGAGAAGATTCAATTTTTTGCGTTTGTGTTCCCGTTTTAGGAAGGGCATCAACAGTCAATTGTCCGCGAGTTGCGAGTAAACGTCCTTGAGGATCAAACCACTCTAGACTTTGGTGATCGCGATTAAAAATATCTCGCCAAGGGACTTCATCAACACTATTGAGATACTCACTTCCTCTTTGCTGCACTTTTGTATGAAACGGAGTAGCCGCTTGTGCCAGAGTCAGTAATTTTTTATCCAGTTGCCGGTAGAAGCTATGACTGACCAATATATAAGTTCCACTCCCAAAAAGAGCAAGAATGGCGCTAATTACTCCCAGATAAGAAAGTAATAATCGCCAGTGCAGATCACTCACTGGTGAGCGAGGCGGAAACTTACATTTCTTTAAGACGATATCCCAAACCATAAACGGTCTCAATGAAATCAGGCGGTGCTCCTGCTAATTTTAGCTTTTGTCGTAATCCCTTAATGTGGGCTCGCACAGTATGTTCTTCGGGACAACTTTCAAATGCCCAGAGATGATCTAAAATTTGAGTCCGACTAAAAACACGACGGCCACTACGCAAAAACATCTCCAGCAGACGATACTCCTTTGGACTCAAGGATAAATGAGATTCTTCATAAGTAACTTCACAAGAATTTGGATCTAGTTTCAGGGGTCCCCAAGTTAAAGCAGGTGAAAAATTAGTTTGATGGCGACGTAGGAGAGCACGAGTTCTAGCTGCTAACTCTTGGAGCTCAAACGGTTTAACAAGGTAGTCATCTGCCCCAGCATCAAGCCCAACGACTTTATCGGTTGTAGTGTCCCGAGCCGTTAACATCAAAATTGGAGTGGTATTCTCCTGAGAACGCAAACGCTGACAGATGGTAATCCCATCTAATTGCGGAAGCATAATATCTAGCAAAATTAGATCGTAATGAAATGTGCTGGCAAGTTCAAAACCGGTTAGACCATTGTCTGCAACTTCCACGGCATAGTTTTGATCGCTGAGATCTTCGGCAACGGCTTCACTGAGGCGTTCATCATCTTCAACAATTAAAATTTTCATGGTATTTCCTAATCCCTGTTGTTCCTTGAGAACGAGTGAGTAGAAAATATTATCTTCTATTCTTCAATGCAAATAAAGGAAGTCTTGCAACTCTTGAAGTCCATCAAAGTAGTTTTAATGTTCTTCATCAAGTTGCAAGCTCATAAACATCTAAGTCTTTTATGGTGTGAGCTGATCAAAAGGGGAATTCATTGATTAGAGGTTATGAATTCCCCACTAGAACCATTGATTCAGAGAATTATTGGAGTGCTTCCTCTGGTTGTTTTCCTTCTTCTGTCTCTTCAGAGGGTTCCTCATTCACAGGTACGAATCCTCCCGTTGTGCCAGGTTGTTCTTCCTCTGCAACCTCTTCTTCCGGAGTGGTTTCATCTTCAGCAGTCACATCCTCTGCCGGAGTGGTTTCATCTTCAGCAGTCACATCCTCTGCCGGAGTGGTTTCATCTTCAGCAGTCACATCCTCTGCCGGAGTAGTTTCATCTTCAGCCGTCATATCTTCGGCCGGAGTAGTTTCATCTTCAGCCGTCATATCCTCTGCCGGAGTGGTTTCATCTTCAGCCGTCATATCTTCGGCCGGAGTGGTTTCATCTTCAGCCGTCATATCTTCGGCCGGAGTGGTTTCATCTTCAGCCGTCATATCCTCGGCCGACTCCATTTCAGCGCCGGTATCCGTTTCTGAATAGGGAGCAGTTTCTTCTTCCGTTGGCGCTTCCCCAGTCATTTCAGATGTACTTTCTGCACCAGAATCTTCAGTCATTGTTTCTGATGCCACTTGGGGAGAAGTCGTTTCTCCTTCTTGCGCCTCAGCTCTATAAGTAGATAAAGGGAAAATTGAGGTTGCTAGTAATAAAGCGATTAGTTGAGCTTTCATAAGTTTCTCCTTGAATTCTAGTTGGGTACGGTTTGTGTGATTATTCTAAGAACGATGAGTTTTAAGACTCACTGACCCTTTTTGGCTGAAGTGTTTCTCTTCTGCTCAAGCAAAAGATTGGTTGGATTAATTAACAAGAGGGAATGAGTTCCCCTCATTAAGATTCTGGATTGATCCTATTGAGCAGTAGAATCTTCAGGAGCCTTCTTGAAGCCTGTGTCTTCACTTAACTCATCAGTAGCTTCTCCAGAAACTTCAGATTCGCCTTCTGTACTGAAGTCAAATTCATCTTCTGTCGACATTTGAGTAGATGAGTCTTCAGGAGTTTCCTCGATACTTTTTTCTCCACCTAACTCATCAGTAGCTCCTCCAGTCATACCAGAGTCGCCTTCAGGAGCCATCCCTGAATCTTCCGGCATTGATTCTCCAGTCATACCAGAGTCGCCTTCAGGAGCCATACTGGAATCTTCCGGCATCGACTCTTCAGTCATTCCTGAATCTTCCGGCATCGATTCTCCAGTCATCCCGGACTCGTCTTCAGGAGCCATACTGGAATCTTCCGGCATCGACTCTTCAGTCATTCCTGAATCTTCCGGCATCGATTCTTCAGTCATTCCTGAATCTTCCGGCATCGATTCTTCAGTCATCCCTGAATCTTCCGGCATCGACTCTTCAGTCATCCCTGAATCTTCCGGCATCGACTCTTCAGTTGTAGGTGATTCTTCTACGGTTGAATCAGGAGATTCAGTATCACCACCACCACCAGCACAAGCTGATAAAGGGAAAATTGAAGTTGCTAGTAATAAAGCAATCAGTTGAGTTCTCATAACTGTTCTCCTTGAAATTTAGTTCAATTAGTTAATAGGTCAATTAATTGGGGATTATTAAACGTAAGCAGCTTAATTTTCCAAATAATTTTTGACTTGCTGCTGAAGTTCTGGATCTTGTCGCACTGCAATCCAAATTTCCTGAAACCGTTCTATCTGTAAACCTTCATCAGTAATGGCTGCTTCAATGTCTGCTTGTGCATCTTGTTCAATTTGCTCGATTTGAGCATCAGCTTGCTGAAACTGTTCTTGCTTCTCTTCACTGACATTAGATGCTTCTGAATCGCTACTCTCAGGCTGCTGTTGTTGTCGCAGCAATTCATTATATTCTTTGATCGTTAGTCCTTGTTCCTCGATCGCTTCTACCATTTTCTGGCGAGATTCATCTTGGATTGTTTGGACCACTTTAAAGGCACTCGCAAAGCTTTGAATTTCTTCATCATTTACTTCGATAGAAGTGTTTTGCTCAGGAGTAACAGTAGGATTATTTTGTTCTGCTGGAGTTTGTTGTTGTGCTAGGGTTGCAGTTTGACCTGCCAGCAAGAAAACAGATGCTGTTGCTCCTGCCAGGATAGAAAGGTACTTCATCGGATACTCCAATAATCTGTGCTAAGGGCAAAAGTTTCAAAGCAAGGCTTTTTAACCTTTACCTAACCATTTACCTTAAACAACGAATGTGAAGAATTTGAGAAGGCAACAATAATCGACGAAGAGAAAACCAATGAAAGTAACGCCAACTGACCTGAGACCATTTTTCTGTGTTGATTTTTTTCAGAGCTGTCTGATTAACAATTGATCAGTGTTTATAAGCAGCAATGGCTTGCTTGAGTTGTATTGATTTAAATCAATTCTAATAAAAAATATATTGCAATTAATTTTTAATAAAAAACAATATTAATACTGCATTTGAATTACAATTGTGCGGTTTTTAGTGGCGGTAGGGTATACCGACACTATCTTTTTGGCTACATTAACATCTCTGTCGTGGCTAGTCCCACAGTTGGCACATTTCTACTCTCTGGTAGGTCGAGTTTTCTTCCTTTGAACCCATAACAAGAAGATTTTTGGGAAATTGGCAGCCATCGGTTAATCACTGGAAATTCACGACCATATTTCTCTGCTTTACCTTCACACTTAGGAGTTCAAGAATTGGTATGTATTAACTTTCATCAAGAAGAAACAGAGAAGATTGATATCTTTCATACATTTCAATACCGGGGACTTTTTCACGAAACGTTTTGGGTATTTTATACAATTTGGAAGGATACTCATCACGCAGTGTCGCCAGGTGCTCATAAGGTTCCTTCCATTCTTTAAGGTGATATAATAATCGTTTAAACTGAGAGTATGAATCTTTATGTTTTTCCATTAAAGCAATGTAGCGAATAATTTTTGTGTAGGTATCAGGATTATTTTTTTGACTTGTAATACCAATAATTGTTCCCAATTTTTCAAAGATACTATAGTTTAGTTTAATCTCTATAAAAATTTGTTTAGAGTGATGTAATTCCTTTTTGCTAAACGTTAATACTAAGTCAGATATCTTCTGTAAAATAGAAAAGTCAGCTAATTGATATCGCTTAAAAAGATAGAGTAATCGTAAGGCTAATCTGTGTCCAGAAGATAAGTTTTGTAATTCTTGTGAATAAGCTCGAATCGCTTGCGCCCCCTCTTCTGTTTTGAGCTTCTGTACTGTACTTTCAGCTAAGTTTTCCACAGCTTGACCAAACTCTTCACTTATTGTTTTTTGTTCAAGTGATTCAAGTAATTTAAATATTTCTTGATAAAAATTCTGCTGACTATAACTCCGATATTGGAATTCAGTTGACTCTACTTTTAAAAAACTATCTTTTGCTTCCAAGGCAGCTTGCAGCATTTCACTCTTTTCTTTTAATCCGTGATATTCTCCGGAGTTTTGGTTAAGAGCAGCACGAATTTTCAACAGTAAAATAAATTCCGGGTGGCCAAATTTGTCATCATATAATCCTTCGATTAAGGGAGTAATTTTTTGTAGCTTTGCTAAAGCGCGATCATGAAGAAAAATACTACTTTCAGGAATTGTTTCTCGAATAAAAACACTGGTTAATCGTTCCCACATACTCTGATTTCCCCAAAGTGGACGATTCCACCAAGGTTTCTGGAAAGTAGAATTAATTTGAGTAACGTCTCCACTATTTGATTTCATCATTCTTCCTCTAAATATTGACTCTGATTAAAAATACCTTTTCTTCTCAGGAAATAAACAATACTAAATCATACTTAGCAATGGTTGATCAATTATCATAAATTCCCTGAAAACTGTAAGCTTGGAATCGTTATAGTAAGAGTTCAATTAACAATACTTAAAGTAGCATAAGTTAGTTAACTAATTTAGAAAAAACTTATAATTATTTGGCTCGGTCAGGAAAGAAGTTAATCCTAACCCGGGTGAATTGAGCTAATATTTTATAAATTCCATAATTGAAAAAGTAAGCGATTATAATTTTCTAGCTAGAAATACTGAATTTGCTAAATTCCTTAGCAGCTAGTTAATAATAAACTATTGTTTCGGAAATTATATAATATTATTTTTACTTGTGTCAAAAAAATAAAGAATGACACCAATCGTGATAGTAAGTATTAAGTTTTTTTTCAAGTCCAAATCCCTGGTTGACTGACAAAACACTTATAACTAGTACTATAGCGGGGTTCTATTGTCTGTCAATCAGGACCAAATCCTTGCGGCTTAAGGATTAAGACGACTCATTATTTAGGAAAGCACTCCCTCAGCTAACACAATCATCGAATTGAAGAGCTGATTGCGCGTTTTAATTCTTCTTGATTTAAATCAGTAATAATAAATACTTCTTGTACACTTTTGCCGTGGCGAGCAATTACCTTATATCCGCCTCGGATTGGTACTGATACTCTTAGTTTGAGCTGCTGACAATTGCTGCGAGCGCGACTAATCACACCAGGAGTCACTGTATGAATCCCCTGGTGAGTAATTAGCCTTTCTAAAATTGGAATTAATCCCTCAATGTGGGTGGAGTGATTCCAAACTAATCGTCCTTGCGAAGAATCCCCCATGTTATGCTTTCTCCAAAGGAGCCATCGTTAAACCTTCTCGTCGAAGTTGTTGGTGATAAAGTTCTGCTGCTTCTTGAGGACCCACCCAAACAATTGCTTGTCCTTCGTTATGAACTTGTTCAGTTAAACTCCAAGCGCGATCGCTGGTCATGCCTGGAATATACTTCATTAAGCAGTTAGCAACGTGCTGAAAAGTATTCACATCATCATTAAGAACAATCACCTTGTAATTAGGATATCCGGTACGAACAGTTTCTTTGTTTTTTTCAGGAGCTTGAATTGGGGAAGCTGTTGCTTGTATCATTGCCTTCTTTTGCCAGTAAAAAACTTCTCCCCTATGATATTGACAGTTTTTCCTAATCTTCAATACAACTAAGGGACCTTGGATTTATCCGAGTTTTTAACTAGGCTAAGTCCTTATTTTCAGATACATTTAATACTATTGGTTTTACAGTATCACATTTTTAAGTCAGCTCACAATTCATTATCTTGTTATGGCATTTGAATGTGATCGGGGTAATGCGGTGATATTTTTTGTTAGATTGTATTGCTAGAGGTAGTTTACAATATTTAAGGCTGTGTTGCGAACGTTAACGTAGCACTCAGGAATCGTTCGACCTTGGTCTGAGAGAACTACTCGATAAAAAAGGATTAATCTTAAGTCTGGGAGAGAGAAACACCAAACAATGACAATTTCACAACAGCAAGAAGCCCCCAGTATGGGGCGGCGACAATTCATGAATCTGTTAACCTTCGGTACGATTACCGGAGTTGCTCTCGGCGCACTCTATCCAGTAGTTCGCTACTTTATTCCCCCTTCTGCTGGTGGTGCCGGCGCTGGTACAACCGCTAAAGACGAATTAGGTAACGATATTATTGCAAGCGAATTTTTGGAGAAGCATCCTGCTGGCGATCGCGCTTTGGCACAAGGATTAAAAGGCGATCCTACTTACGTTATTGTTACGGAAGATGAAGAAATCGCCAGCTACGGTTTAAACGCGGTCTGTACTCACTTAGGCTGTGTGGTTCCTTGGAACGCGAGCGAAGGGAAATTTATTTGTCCTTGCCACGGCTCACAATACAATGCTGAAGGAAAAGTCGTTCGCGGTCCGGCACCCTTGTCTTTAGCGCTCGTTAATTCTGATCTTAATGAAGACGGTAAAATCGTATTCACGCCTTGGGAAGAAACGGATTTCCGCACGAACCAAGAACCCTGGTGGACTTAAATCTTCCCTTTTTCATTAAAAAGCAACCGAGTCGAGTATAAAAAAAGAAACCAATGAATAACTCTTTTTGGCAAGCGTTTACCCAGAAAACGAAGGGTTTTCTCACCTCGCTACTTTGTATCGTTTTTGCCACCCTAACTGTTTTTTTCGCCAGTGATGCTTTGTTTCCGCAAAGTGCTGCGGCTTACCCATTCTGGGCACAAGAAACGGCTCCAGAAAATCCTCGTGATGCCACGGGTCGTATTGTTTGCGCCAACTGTCACCTCGCCGAGAAAGAAGCAGAAGTGGAACTTCCTCTTTCTGTTGCCCCTGACAGCGTCTTTGAAGCGGTGGTTCATATTCCCTATGACACCGATACCCAACAAGTTTTAGGGGATGGTTCCAAGGGAGACCTCAATGTCGGTGCTGTTTTAATGCTTCCAGAAGGCTTTCAAATTGCGCCGCCCGAACGGATGACTGAGGAAATGAAGGAAAAAGTGGGAGATGTCTTCTTCCAGCCTTACCGAGAAGGGTTAGAAAATGTTGTCTTGGTCGGTCCCTTACCCGGAAACGAATATCAAGAAATCACCTTCCCGGTTTTATCTCCGGATCCCAATGGCAATAGTGATGTTTATTTTGGTAAATATCCCATTTATTTAGGAGCAAACCGGGGTCGCGGACAAGTTTATCCGGCTGGCAATAAAAGTAATAACACCGTTTATAATGCCAGCAAAGGCGGAACCATCACTGCCATTGAAGATAGTGGCTTTGGCTACAACGTCACTATTCAGGTGAGTGAAGAAGAAAGTGTGATGGAAACCATTCCTCCGGGTCCTGAATTGATTGTTTCCGAAGGAGATCAAATCGAGAAAGGACAGGCTTTAACGACTGATCCAAACGTTGGCGGTTTTGGCCAGGAAGATAGTGAAATCGTTTTACAAAGTCCTGCCCGGATTAAAGGTTTAATGGCATTTATTGCTGCGATTATGCTGGCACAAGTCCTGCTGGTTCTGAAGAAGAAACAGGTGGAAAGAGTCCAAGCGGTAGAAATGAATTTCTAAGGTTTTCCTGAATTAGTGAACCGAATGAGGCAGGCTTTACGCCTGTCTTTATTATTGGCGTTATGCTCCCTTGCTCTCTCTAGCGAGAAACTGTCCTTTTCCTCATCTCAAACTCACGTTAAACATCATCGCTTTTACTTGTTCTGCCGTTGCCGGCGCGAGTAACACCCCATTACGGTAATGTCCTGTAGCAACAATCACATTTTCGTATCCCTCTAAATATTCAATCACGGGCGCAGCTTGTCCTTCGGGTCGCGGTCGCTTACCCGACCACGTTTCCAAAATTTCTCCGGCGGCTAAAGCCGGACAAAATGCCACTGCTTGTTCCCATACCTTGTCTAGGGGAGTATTTACGGGTTGATCGGGAAATTCCACGGTTGCACCGACCCAATACTCCTGGTTTCCCAAGGGAATGAGATGAACATCATCTCCTGTCACCACTGAGGATAAGGTCAAACTGCTGGGGAGGCGAACGCGCATTGCTTGCCCGAAAACCGGTTTTAATGTTACCGGTTGTTGGAGTTCCCGGGTGAGGGGAAATGACCCTAACCCAGCTGCAATAATCAGGGTATCTGCTTCGTAATTGCCCCGATTGGTCTGGACCGTGTAATCCTGGGAACCGTTTGCAGTTTGACTGACAGAAACCCCGGTTGCTTCTACCCCCCAATGACAATTCACGCCATTTTGCTGACAAGCTTTGAGCAGGGTCTGGGTTAACGGTCGGGGATGAACTTGCAAATCTTGAGGGGAATAAACTGCTCCCACAAGCCCCGTGGTATTCAAATCCGGGCAAGTTGTTTGCAGTTGTTCAACCTCCCAAAGTTCTAATTGCCAGCCTTGGGAATGCCGTAAATTTGCTAGTTCCCGCCATTGTTCCATCTCCTCTTGGGAAAAGCAAAGATTAATCAAGCCTTGGCGATGAGGAATTGTCTCCCCGGTTTGTTGAGTCAATTCTTGTAATAACTGGGGATACCGACGCATACTCGCTTCTCGCAGTTGCCACGCTCGTCCCTTTGTTTTTTGGCTACTAATCCCGATTAAAATGCCCAGTGCTGCTCCAGTTGAAGCTTGCGCCGGTTCATCTCGATCAATCATTGTCACTGCAAACTGATCGGTTTGGCTGAGTTCGTAGGCGATGGTTGCGCCAACAATCCCACCGCCAATAATTAAGACCCGCTTCATGTTGTTTCACCCGACTCCGCTTCCGGCAGCAGGTTAAGGTATTGATCAAAATCATTTAGCGCCTGATCATAGTTTTGTAACGCTCGCGAATAGGCTTCTTTTTGGACAGCTAAATCAACTTCTTCCAAGTCTTGAAATAACTTTTTCGCATAGTTCCGGGCGGGTTCTTGATCTTGAGCAAGGAGATTACGAGTTACGTAAGTCATTTCGCGACGCAGCCCTCCTAGCGGTCCATGGAGTAAGCTAGACGCATCAGACCATCTTTCTTGCTTCAGAAGCGATTCAAGTTCAGTGAGCCGCTTGCGGGCTTGTTTGACTGGGGTTGCAGCACGCTCAATTTGTTCAATTTGTTCGCTGCTATAGGTTGGGGGAGGTGTATTGTTATTGGCACCGCCACAACTCACCAGAATGACTGCGACAACAGCTAGTAATAGCGATAAAATAGCTCGTTTGTTTAGCATGATTGTTAAATCTTTAATAAATTGTTTTTGTTTTCTTGATTATCAGGATACCAAGTTGCGGGTCTTGTCCTGAAGTGTCTAAACGATTTGTTGACGAAGAAAAGTCAGTAAAATCGGGCTGATTTCCTCTGACCAATGTTCTTGAGGATAATGCTTGGCTTCTTCTAATTTGGCGAGACGAACGTTTTTATTTTCCTGCGCGATCGCGCCTGGGACATCAGCAGATAACCACGGATCGTTCATCCCCCAGATAATTTGGGTGGGTTTTTCCCAAGTGCTCCATCCCGCTTCAATTTCTGCCATGGCTTTGGGCAAATTTAAGTTTTTGATGGTCGCGACAAGAGAACGCCCCGCTTGCGAGTTTTGCAGAAACGGTTTTCGATAAATCCCTAAATTTTCCTCTGAGATCACATAACCGCTACCCTTTTCTAAGGTGCGATCCACTAGTAACGGGTCTTGAGTTAACATCTCTCCCATTAAGGGAAATGCCCATTGCCGCATCAGCCAAGGCAAGCGCACCGAAGCAGCGAGGGGAGTGTTGAGGATGACCAAACGCTCAATTTGTTCGGGATGACGAAAGGCATATTGCAAGCCCACAGAGCCGACAAAGCCTTGTACCACCAAATGAAATCGAGATAAATCTAAAGCGCTCAAGAATTCTCCCAGCGCCGTGATTAAAGCAGACGGTTGGTAGGAAAATTCTCGTGGTGAGGGTTTTGCCGATGAGCCTTCTCCTAACCAGTCCGGTGCATACGCCGTCAGTCCCGCCTCTGCAATATCCTCCAAAAGCACTCGCCAACAATAGCTATGAGCAAGAAGGCCATGTAAGAAGACAATCGGAGTGTCTTGGGTTTCATTTCTGGGAATGGCTCGGCGGTAGAACCATTGTTGATTATTAATGTTAAGGGTTTGTGTTTCGATCTGAGTCATTGCTTTTAGAAGGTAACTTTCTTCAACAAAAGATCCGTGGGACTCCCCCACCTCGGAACAGGTGGGGGAGGAAAGCGGGTGAGTCGATACCGCTCGATGCGGTTGAGACTCACATTTTCTTAGGCTACACATAAGCCATTCG
>JAAANX010000018.1 GCA_009909085.1 Cyanobacteria bacterium GSL.Bin1
CCCGCCAATGACAAATAAAGAGGTCTCCAAAGTGGCAAAGAACATATGCAGCACACTATTGACCATAAAGGGATTAAAAATCGCTTGGAAGTAATCGGTCACGACAAACTTGCCATCTACCAATTCCCCGCCAGCGGGGGTTTGTAACCAAGAATTTGCGGTCAGAATCCAAAATGTGGATAAATTCGCGCCAAAGGCAACCATAATGGTCCCCAGATAGTGAATGACCGGTGGTACTCTCCCCCAACCAAACAGCATAATCCCGAGGAAACCGGCTTCTAACATAAATGCCATCGATGCTTCAAAGCCAAGGATACTGCCAAAGAAGTCGCCGACTGCCTCAGAAAACGGGGCCCAGTTGGTGCCAAACTGAAACTCCATTGGCACACCACTGGCGACGCCAATGCCAAAATTGAGGACATACAGCTTCGACCAAAACCGCGCATGATAGTAGTAGTCAGGATTGCGGGTTTTTAACCACATCCCTTCCACAACGACTAAATAAATTGACATTCCGGTGGTTAACACGGGCCATAGCATATGAAAAATGGCAGTCACGGCAAATTGCATCCGTGACAGTGAAACCGAGTCTGATAGAAAATCCATGCTTCTTCTCGCCCATAAACATTAAGCACTGTTACATCATAACGATTGTTTACTCTTCTTATTGATTCTTTGAAAAAAGTCTTAAGATTTAAGATTTAATTTACAATTTGTTTTCGAGTTTAATCAAGTTACTGATTCAATAAAGATGAAACTTTAAGCTAATTTTAATTATCTTTTTACTCAGAATTCTCTTAAATTAAGTTAGAATAAATCACTAGCTTATTGATAAGTAATAATCCCTCAATAGCCTATTAAAACTAAATTTTGCTATCTCGCGAGCGTTTCAAACAACCATTATTAGCGTAATCAGTTTGAGAGCAATCTGTAAATTTTAATGTTTATTTAAATTCGTCAATACTGTCGTCAAAGTGCCTTGATTCCCTAAGAGAATTAAACGCCCAAAATACTTCCCTGCTCCCCAAAAAGAGCGTTTTTAAAGTAGAAATGAAAATGACGATTGTTTTACATTTCTTAAGAATTCGAGCAAGCTATTTTCAAATGGAAGCAATTTGGTTACTATAGACCCTTGGCGTCATCACTCGGGTTATTCTAGTTACAGTTTTTTTTGATAATGCAAATTCCTCATTGGTCTCCAGAGTACGAAACCGGTTTCCCCATCATTGATCAACAACACCAAGAGATGTTTAAGGTCGTGAGCGATCTCCAAGAAGCAATGGTGAGACAAGCTGAGCCAGCTTACCTCAAGCACCTCTTACAAGCGCTACTAAAAGATACCATTGCTCACTTCACCCTTGAGGAAGACTTGATGCAAGAGCATGGTTATCCTTCCTATGAGGAACATAAACAAATTCATGATCGCCTCACCCAAAAAATTACCAAAGTTCTCCGTCGTCTGGAAGCGGAAGAAGATGCTGCTTTGGTCAACAGTGAGCTTTCCCACTTTCTGCATCAATGGTTAGTGCATCATATCCAAGGACAAGATCGTAAAATGATCCAATTTTTCCGAGAACGAAATATTGTTGATGTGCAGAGAGCAGTAATTTATCAATAAAGTTGTACCAAAAAAAAAATTGACACAAGACAATTGAATACTTAATATTAATACTTAAACATTTATGCTTAGTTATTGATTAAAATTCATCAGTAACGGGTCACTGCTCACGGATCTTTCATAATGACGGCTTTCATTTTCGATGTAGATGGGACGCTCGCTGAAACTGAACGTTACGGTCATCGAGTCGCTTTTAACCGTGCTTTTGCTGAAGCTGAGTTAAATTGGTACTGGTCGGAGTCTTTGTATGGGGAATTATTATCAATTTCTGGGGGCAAAGAACGAATTGGTCATTACATGACCCATCATCTCCCCGACTATACTCCCCCCGATCATTTAGATGAGTTTGTGCAAGAGCTCCACGTGGCAAAAAATCGTCATTATCGTCAACTATTGCAAGAAGGAAAGATTCCGTTACGTCCTGGCGTCAAACGAGTGATTATGGAAGCCTATCAAGCCGGAATTCAGCTCGCGATCGCGACCACTAGTGCTCTCGAAAATACAATAGTGCTCATCGAAACCCAATTCGGAACCGATGCTTACTTTAAGTTGATTGCTGCTGGCGATGTAGTTCCAGAAAAAAAACCCGCCCCTGATATTTATGACTATGTTTTAGAACAGCTCAATATTAGTGCTAACTATTGTCTAGTGTTTGAAGATTCTCAGTCGGGTTTAGCAGCAGCAACGCAAGCCAACCTAAAAACAGTCATTACGTTTAACGATTACACAGCTCATCAAAATTTTTCAGATGCAGTTTTAGTTTTAAACCATTTGGGAGAGCCCGATTATCCTTTCACTGTTTATCGTGGGCATGGCTTTGTTAATCAAACCTACTTTGATTTGACGTTAGCTCACTCATTATTCAACTCTTAAAAATAGTGGCTCTCCCAGACTAAATTTGACTTTTTAATTTCGCTGAAATAAAAAAAAGTTACTATTTTAGTAACTTTTTAAACTCAAAATCATCATGACTAAACGTTCAAAAACTGCTTGAACTCTAGGACATGGTCATCGAAAAATCACGCTGTTTGAAGGTAAGCTTTGACTGGGAATAGGTTTGTTGGTCAATTGTCTGTCTTTGTTGGCGCTTGTTGAGCTTTTGATATTTCTTCAGAAGGGAATTGACATAGCTGGGAGTTAAGGAATGTCGATTAATCAATTCACTGGCGCCAGCTTCCAAAATTTCCCGAGCCTCTCGATTCGGAAGTGATTGCTTACTGTAAATGACAATTGGTACGTGTTGCGGTAACTCAAGACGACGCAGAATTGTACAAAATTCTGTTGGTTTAAGCACTGCCATTTCATAGCTGGCAAAAATAATTTTTGGTAATCCCAGTGGATTTTGGGTAATTTTCTGGAGGGCATTAATCCCATTACTCATCGCTTCAAAAGCATATCCTTCTCGTTCCGCGATCGCGCTGAGCAAGGACTGATTTTTACGACTGGAGTCAATGGCTAAGAATAAGGGGTCTTGTGGTAACTCTTCCGAAGCCGTAGCCGTTAATGTCGAATGTCCTGGTTTGGTCCCGGTACCATTAGTATTAACGGATAAATCTTTGATCTGATTAAATGTAATCAACTGCATTTCATAAAAGGGTGCCATTGCTGCAGCTAGTGAAAAGAAATTACCCTCCTTTTTGAACTTAAAGGCTAAATCTCTCAGGGAGGTTTGCCCTTGCAAACCTTTCGCCATATTTCTATAAACTTTTGCCGAAACCCGATTGCGTAGTTCTTCTGGATCAAGGAGTAATGGGGCTTGGTTGGGAGAAACGCAAGCAAGGCCAATTGTTACCCATTTTCTCCACTGCTGATCAATCTTTTCTTGTAACGCTTTGAGATCTGGAAAGAAACTGTATGGTAAACGATAATAGCGATCAGGTTTGACTTCTTCTTGCACCTCTAACTCCATGCCATCACCAATACCGGTTAATTTTGATAGGGGGAGCACTGACTTTGAAGAGTTTAAAACTTTATAAACTGGCGCTTCAAAAGCCTGAATCACATCAAATAGAACTTCTTCGACAACTCCATGAACAATCCCTTGTACCTGCTCACCGTTTAAGGCATTACTTTCTGTGAGAATTCTCAACTCTGTACAGTCCCAAGCCTCAGCATTCCAATCAACATGATCAAGTTGGGGGAGTTGTCCTGTTGCTGCATAATACTGTCGTCGCCACCGCCGTAAGGGATAACTACCGCCAGTCGCCCAAGTTAAGTGACCCAGCAAAAAATAAAAGCTCCAGGCGTTTCCTTGGTGGTTAGAAACGGTAACTTTTCCTGTAAATTTTTGTGATTGGTAAAAAATCAGGTGGCGGAAAATACGATTAAAAGTTAAGCGTTGTTCAAGTGGGTTTTCCATTTTCTTAATTCCCAGTTAATAGCAGTTTTTTCGTCTTAGTCGCTTCGTTTTGTGATTTGAGTTTAATCAATTTCATGATTTAAGTTCAGTCGCTAAGGTTATGGTTTTTGGAAAGTCATCAATGTACCGTCTCCAAGAAAAACTAATTGTACTGCGCTAAAATGAGCATATTAGACAGTTAAGTGTGATTGAAATTAACTTTAGCAAGGGTTTGCGGTTGAAATCACTGATATTTAATCGGTTTAAGCGGATTTAAATGTAATAAAATGCACAATAAACCGCCTTTTTGGGTTAAAACCAGTAGATTTAACGATCATATTAGCAATATGATAGCAGACACAACTAGGTAGTTGTCAATCAATTAAAATTATTGTTGTGTATCACTACTGAGAATGTCCTTTATTCCTTTATTGGGAAAAGGTTGTTCTGGACGCTTATGGCTAATATAACACAAAAATTGTGATTTAAATCGTAAACACGCTAATTTAAAAAAACTTTACAATTATTGCGAGTCTAACTCTTACTCAAGGGAGTCGCTTAAGCTTCCGATTAAGAAGGTAGCAGTGTAACTTCAATGACCCCCACCTACTTCGTGAGGTGGGGGATTGGGGAGAGATCACCTCCCCGTAGCTGCGAATAGAGCCATGAGCGGTTAGCGAGTAAACACTTCCAGATGTTTCTCTAGT
>JAAANX010000019.1 GCA_009909085.1 Cyanobacteria bacterium GSL.Bin1
GGGAACCCCAGCGCGAGTGGATAAGCGTTCTGTTGATTACAGCCAATTGGAAGAACAGCCAGGGGATGAAGATGTCCGTTGGTTTAGTTTTGACCCCGAGGCTTGGGTAGAACGGGAACAAATGTGCTGCTATCTCACCCGTACGACAGCCGAAACCCATCAAATGATTCGGGATAACTTGCATCTCTCTCCGGTTTATGGTGGCTGGGTGGATGCGAAAGGACCTCGTTATTGCCCCAGTATTGAAGATAAAATTGTACGCTTTGCCGATAAAGAAAGCCATCAAATCTTCATCGAACCAGAAGGACGAGATATTCCTGAGTTATATATTCAAGGGTTTTCTACGGGCTTACCCGAAAATTTACAACTGGCGATGTTACACACCCTGCCCGGTTTAGAAAACTGTAAAATGTTGCGTCCCGCTTATGCCGTGGAATATGACTATTTACCGGCAACGCAATGTTATCCCACCTTAATGACTAAGAAAATAGAAGGGTTATTTTGTGCCGGACAGATTAACGGCACAACTGGGTATGAAGAAGCAGCAGCGCAAGGGATTGTTGCGGGAATTAATGCCGTGCGCTTTGTCCGTGGCGAAGAAATGGTGGTCTTCCCTCGCGAAGGAAGCTATTTGGGAACGTTAATTGATGATTTGTGTACGAAAGATTTAAGAGAACCTTATCGGATGCTGACCAGTCGCTCAGAATATCGTCTCATCTTACGGTCAGATAATGCCGATCAACGGTTAACGCCTTTAGGAAGAGAGATTGGTCTGATTGACGATCGCCGTTGGGAACTCTATCAACAAAAACAAGCCAATATTACTGCAGAAAAAGAACGTCTCCATAGCACCCGTGTGAAAGGACACGAAGAAATTGGACAGAAAATTGCGACCGATACTGGGCAAAAAATTAAAAGTTCGGCAACCCTAGCGGAATTATTGCGTCGTCCCGGTTTTCATTATGCCAATCTTGAACAATATGGCTTAGGCAATTCCCAACTCCATCGGGTCGAAAAAGAAGGGGCAGAGATTGATATTAAATACTCAGGATACATTCAACGGCAACAAAATCAAATTGATCAAGTAACCAAACAAACCAATCGTCCCTTACCGGCTGACTTAGATTATATGAATATTGACACATTATCTATGGAAGCAAGGGAAAAACTAACAAAAGTCAAACCATTAACCATTGGTCAAGCCTCCCGTGTGGGAGGAGTGAATCCCGCAGATATCAATGCCTTATTGGTCTATTTAGAGTTACAAAATCGCACTAAGTGGCTCTCTTGTTAGCTCGGTGATAAGGAAAATTTATCAATGAACTATTTTTTATCATTAAATGGAGGACATTGCTACCTTAAATCTATCTTTTCTCCATTTGTCAGATGTCAGGTAGGCCAAAAATTGAAATTACCGAATCAGCCGAAGAACTCAAATCCTTACTCAAGAAACAGAAAACCGCCTTGAATTATGCCAAAATTCAGGCTCTTTATTTGTTGAAGATTCAAGCAGTGGAGACGGTTAGATACCTAGCTGTGCTGATGGGACGTGGTGAATCAACGATTCACGAATGGCTTGGGCAATCTAAAAATGGAGGATTGGATCAGCTTTTAGAAGAATATCCCAAAACTGGAAGACCAAAAAAGCTCGCGATCGCGCAACGGGAAAGAAACCAGGAGGGCAAAAAGGTCATCAAGGATACACCTTAGAATCGGTCTGTGCGCCAGACCAGATCGTTACCCATGAAACGGAGTGTTGCTTTGAATGTGGATGCCAATTCGGAAGTGAAGACATAGTAAAAGTGATCAAAAGGCAAGTATTCGACATTCCAGAACTCAACTTAGAAGTAACTGAGCATCAAGTCTGGGTCAAGGAATTTGAAGAAGAGTGGGAAGAGCACTCAATCCTTTTCCAGAGAAATGGAGAACATTGCTTGAACCAATTAGTTGGTAAAGATTTCCAAATTTAATCTCGCAATGTCCTCCATTTAATAATAAGTAATAGTTAATTGATAAGTTTTTCTTATCACCGAGGTAACAAGAGAGCCGTTTTTTAATAGCTTGGCGACGCTTCTTAATTAAAGGTTTTCTCTGTTTCGCGATCGTTAAATAATCCTTCTTTTAACGGGACTTTGGAAAATTTCTCCTCTGTAATAGCCGACAATCCAGTCCAATCAGGAGATTAAGGTCGAAAGGGCAAAAATCGCTGAAACTCCTGTCTTAATGGGAAAGAGGTTAAATCGAGGTGAAAGCCTCTATTGAATTGCTTTTGAACGCGATCGCGCCGGCAGTTTTGTCTAAGTCCCGTTAAGCTTAATGGCTCTTGCACACTTTTGGTGAAACGAATCGCACATTTCAGTTCGCTACGATTAAAAAGTAATATGAAATTCAAAAAAGTGTGCTACACAAAGATCCTCTTAGTAAAGGGGATTGGAGGAATGATTTGTAGCAGCCATGAGTGGATTTCATATAAGAACGCGATCGAGCAGAACTGGTAAAATTCGCAACATTTGATTTTAGGAAAAAAGAAAAATTTCTCTACCTCGCTGCAACAGCAATTTTATGCCGAAAGCGACAACGACGCAAGCGTAGGAGCTGCGCCAGTCCGGTTTTTTTCTTGGCTCATGAGTGCCAATTGCTACAGCCAATTACCCACAAGAACGTAGGGTGCCCAGAAATAGGGACGCTCAAACCGAGAATTCTTCAAAAGAGCCAGTTGGGCCAAACGAAGTGCTTCTGCTTTAGTCACTGTGGGATCTTTCAGAGCTTCATAGAACTGACCCATTAGGAAAGCAGTCGCTTCATCATTCACACTCCAGAGAGTGGCAAGGGTACTGCGCGCACCAGCCCGCACGGCAACTCCAGCCAACCCCAAAGCGGCTCTTTTATCCCCGGTCAAAGTTTCGCAGGCACTGAGGACGAGTAACTCGATCGGACCAGTCCTACTTGGCTCTCTCGACTGGAGCAAGTCATTGAGTTGGTTGACATCAAGCCGGTCATCCCAGGTGAGAAGAAACGTCTCGGAGGCTTGAGAACTGAACTGACCGTGAGTCGCCAGGTGGACGACAGGAAAAGGAAGCGCGTTAATTTGGTCTTGGAAGGCCGTGCTGGTAAATTCTCGATTGAGAAGTTCCACACTGGGGATCTCCGACTGCACTTGAGCCAGTTCGGAAGCGACGTATCTCAGTGGCGGAAAGCCCCCGCGGGGCTCGGTGAGTCCGGCAGTTAGGGCCCTGGCATCCTCCCGTTGCAAGGGTCGGGGGTCTAGCAGCTGCAACCCTGGGGTAATAGCAATACCGTACTTCTCTACTAGATACTGTTGGCCATCGTGAAGGACAGCCATAGGCACATTCCGCAAGGGACTGTCTAACACAAACACCAAATTTTTGACCTGGCTTCTAGCCAAGTCTTGCTCGGCGGGACGGAGCAACCAGTCGTATACCTCTTGGGCAAGGGGTAAAATCTCGGCGTTTCTCTGGGTTAGGAGTTGACCCAGCCGTCCCAGAATCCTTTCGACTTGTTGGCGCTCCTCAATCGGGGTTGTGTAGTGGCGCAGGGGTTGCCGGGGC
>JAAANX010000020.1 GCA_009909085.1 Cyanobacteria bacterium GSL.Bin1
CATCATCTCTACTACCGTAGAAAATAATAGTTCTCTTGTGTACTGATTTTCTGTACTTCTCTCAAATAATGCGTTTAGTTTTTGAGGAGATAAGATTTTTTCGAGCAGTCCACGAACTATAACCGACACTGGACTTTCTTCAACAAAACGCTCAAATACCTGCCCTAGAATCATTCTCCCTACTTCCTAGATTAGCAACATGGATTCTTTTACCTAACTATAATTTGGGAATAATCACAACACCTTGAAAGGGCTGGTCCTAAAGTAATACCGTTTATCAAAAGTCACTGGAAACTTGGCCCCAGTTTGTAGGGAGGTTCAATTAAGGATCTCTCTAGCCACTTTTGAGAATTGGTATAAAATCATTAATGACTGGGTTTGACAAATGTGCCCATTAAATGACGAAAGGCAGTTTCACCCATTTTTCCGGGTTGATCGCCATGAGTTTGGTTATCAGCATGATAAGCTAAGCTCATCATGTCATAGTTATTATTAGCGGGAACTGTCCTCTGTTAATACCAACTAGATCGCTTCAGTTTTGATCATGGTTTTGTGAAGAGAAACAGGTGAACGCAATCTTAAAATGAAATAAATCCTCAGTTAATTTTCTCCAGTTAATTTTCTCCATAATTATGATTAAATCAAGAATAATTTTGATCCCTCTTTGGTGAGCGTCTGTTAATAACTACCCAGAAAATAGAGTATTGAATTGATGCCAAACCCCTTAAATGAATGAAACTCAGGTAAAGTAACCTTTAATCGACGCATCAGAAAAGGAAGCCCCACAAATAAGATTAAAATCAGGAACAAGACTATAATAGTGCGGGTCATTGAAGTCGTTAGCGATTCCCCCAGATAACTCAGCAAGAGTGTGGGAGGTATCATTCCCAATAAAGTGCCTACAGCATAGCTTTTAGACGGTAACTGAGCAATGCCGAAACCGTAGCTGATGAATCCAAAAGGAAGAACTGGGAATAAACGGCTAAAGAAAATTAACCCGCCAGCATACTTGTTCTTATACTCCTCAGGAAGATCAAGAGAGCGGTTCATTAAGGTTTGAATCATAGAATGTCCTAACGTGCGACCAATCAAGTAGGCAATCATCCCACCGGTAAACCCGCCAAGAATACTATAAATTCCTGATAGGGGAAATTCCCAAATTGCCCCGCCTGCAATTACTAAAGGAGCGCCTGGAATGGGGCTAACAATCACCGATAAGGCAAGAATGCCCATATAAATTAAAGCACTGAAGGCACCCTGATCCTGAATGGCTGCTTTCAAGCCAGCAGGGGTAAGCAGATTTATCTCAGCGCTGAAAGCAAGCCACAAATAGCTTCCAATTGCGACAATCAAAACCACTAAGGTAAGAACATTTTGGGAGTTTCCCCAGGACTGAATGTGATACTTTTTTGGGTAGTTTTCTAACATATAGTTGATCTCACCAATTAGATTCTATTGCCTAAACTTTCCATTGAAAATTTGGTATTGATTATTGATTTAAGCCGTTCCTCGTGTGGGATAATTCTTACTTAAAACAAATTGTAAGCCACCTAACAAATCCTCAAATCGAGGTCGTGCAAAGGGGGCATTATTCAGCGCAACGTAGTAGAGAGTCTGATCGGGTTCAACCAAAAACAATCCCGGTTCAGCAAAAATCTCTGGTTCGTAATCGAAGGCTGCATTAGAAATATAAAGTCCCCAGTTTCGCATGGACTCCACCGTTTGCCCGTAGCCAATGGTCAGCTTATCTAATCCCCATTCTTGTTTGGCGGTTTGGGCTTTTTCTAAATTATCCCCGCTAATGGCAATGCTTTCGACACCAAGATCTTTAAATTGATCTAGCTTGTTTTCTAACTCTGCCAAATACGTCTGACAAATCGGACAATGGAGTCCCCGATAGAAAACAATCATGGTATAGTTTGGGGGCGTTTGGTCAGCGAGTGTCCAGGTTTGTCCGTTGACGGTGGAAACAGTGAGTGCTGGTGCTGTTTGATTCGGTGTGAGTTTTTGACTCATATTTAATACGCGATCATGTAATTCTTCTTTCATTAGCGTAAAAACTGATTCTGAGTTGCGACTTAAAATTGTTTTAGAAATTGGGTATAGCCATTCTTGAACTCATGAAGTTAAAGTCGAGGAGAGGTCAAGTGAAGAAAACAGAATTTGATCAGCAAGCACAATTCCCTCAAGTTTAGGAAATAACGCTTCTATTGAACTGAGGATTGAGGCTCTGTTTCTACTTTTTGATTCAAGGCTTTCCTCGCTATTTTGGTCACATAAACGGTGACGGCAACGGTTGCAATAAAGCCAATAATGCGGATCGCCCATTGTATCCCAGAAGGGGCTGCTACCTCTTGTGATCCCAAGGTCGCTAAATTTTTAGCTAAAGACCCGACATAAACAAACATGATCGTACCCGGTAGAATGCCTAAAGTACCGAGAACATAATCTCGGAAGGTTACTTTGGTTAAACCATAGGCATAGTTGAGTAAATTAAACGGAAAAATTGGAGATAAACGAGTTAACAAAACAATTTTCATTCCTTCTTCCGCCACCGCTTGGTCAATGACTTTGAATCGTTGATTCCCTTCAATTTGTTTTTCCACCCAACTCCGGGCAATATATCTTCCCACTAAAAAGGCAAGACTTGCCCCAATACTCGCTGCAATATAAACGTAGATAGACCCTTTAATTAAACCAAAAACAACCCCTGCCCCGAGGGTTAAAATTGAGGCAGGAATAAAGAATACCGTTGCTACTACATAAATCACCATAAAAACAATAGCAGCAGCAGGACCAAGTTGATTAATCCAATTTAGCGCATTGGTTAAAGCACCTTGAATATCAATCAATTGAGTGGATGCAATTAATGCTGCAACAATCACAGCAATTCCGATGTACTTCAGTTTAGAATTCATTATTCCTCCTATTTGTTGATTTTTCACGTAGAAATTAAGTTAATTAGGCACTGTTCTACCTAAAAAGGAGTAATCGTAGGATTGTTTTTCCTAGAAACTCGCATCCATTTCTAGAATCTTTGGCGCTCAATTCTATTCAATCCCTAAGACATTAGTTTTTCCTGAAAGGGGAGTTAATTTTTGACTAACTCAGGATTTTTGCCGTTTGCATACGGATAATGAAACTAGCATCAGCGTTATATCAGTTGGTTCTCAGCAACCACTAATTTCTATCGCCTTTAATGAAACTAACCCCATCGATGAGCCGAAAAGGAGGAAATTGCTATGGCAGTCGAATATGATGTTGTTATTATTGGCGGTGGTTCTGGCGGTTTAGTGGTCGCTAGTGCAGCAGCCCAGTTAAAGGCGAAAGTTGCCCTTGTGGAAAAAGATCGCTTAGGGGGCGACTGTCTCTGGTTCGGGTGTGTTCCCAGTAAATCTTTGCTTCACGCCTCCCGAGTTGCCCATGAGGTCAAAACGAGTTCCCGGTTTGGCATCTATTCCACGCCCCCCGATATCCAATTTTCCGAAGCCATGGGTCATGTCCAGCAAGCGATTAGCAATATTCAACCCAATGATTCTCCAGAACGGTTTGAAGGTTTAGGGGTGGAAGTCATTTTTGGTCAAGGCGAGTTTAAAGATGAAAAGACCTTTACCGTCAATGGGCGAGATTTAACAGCGCGTGCTTTTGTTATTTCTACCGGTTCTCGTCCGAAAGTTCCTCCCATCGAAGGCATAGAAGAAGCAGGCTTTTTAACGAACGAACAAGTCTTTTCCCTGAAAGAACGTCCAGACTCTCTCGCTGTCATTGGCGCGGGTCCCATTGGCTGTGAATTAGGACAAGCGTTTCATCGCTTAGGGTCGCAAGTGACGATGATTTCCAGTCGCGACCATATTCTACCGAAAGAAGACCCTGAAGCTGCCTTAGTGGTAGAACGACAACTTGAAGCCGATGGCATCCACCTTCTCAGAGGGGCAAGGGCACAAAAAGTGGAAGTGATTGACGGCAAGAAACATCTTTGGGTCGGCGATGAAAAAGTGGTTGTCGATGAAATTTTAGTCTCTTCTGGGCGCGTTCCTAATGTGAATTCTCTGAATTTAGAAGCAGCAGGGGTGCAATATAACGAAAAAGGCTTACTCGTTAACCAGAAACTGCAAACCTCTAACAAGCGTATTTATGGTTGTGGCGATGTGATTGGGGGGTATCAGTTTACTCATGTCGCTGGCTACGAAGCGGGAGTTGTTATTCAAAATGCCTTATTTTTCCCCTCTGCTAAAGCTGACTATCGGGTGATTCCTTGGGCAACCTTTACTGAACCGGAATTAGCCCGAGTCGGCTTAACCGAAAAACAAGCCAAAGAACGATATGGCAATGAGTTTGAAGTCCTCAAACAAGAGTTTGCAGATGTGGATCGCGCTCAAGCCGAAGGTGCGACTGAGGGCTTTGCGAAAATTATTACGACTCCCAAAGGACAAATTTTAGGAGCGCATATTGTGGGACCCTCTGCGGGAGAAATCATCCACGAAGTCATCTTGGCAATGAAGAATCAGTTACCCGTTTCGGCATTAACCGGAATGATTCATATTTATCCCACGCTTTCGGAAGTGAATAGTAAAGCTGCCTTGCAACTGAAAAAACGCAATTATGCTAAAAATGAGTTTTTACAAAACACGCTACAGAGACTGTTTGGTTTCTTACGGTCTATTGCCTAATCGACTAAGATAGCGCGATCGCGCATCATAGCAGTTGTTATTGTGAATGAACAACCTAATGTTTTGTTACACCAAGTGATAGGAAAGAGTTCCGAAAATCTCTTTCCCTACTTCTTTGTTTTCTATCTTCTCTTGATTGTCCTCTGATAAATTTATCTTACATTTAGACTCCGTTCAGGATTTTCTCAGATAACCATGGGATTCTAAAAATGAAGTGATCAAGTTAAGTATTAACTTCTAAGTAACCATGACTAACTCCCCAAATTTTATGAAAAAATCCTTGCTGGCGCT
>JAAANX010000021.1 GCA_009909085.1 Cyanobacteria bacterium GSL.Bin1
AATAATTTTTCGCCATGAGTGATCAGAATTCTAGCCAGCCTCACCGAATTCGCCCCGATGACCTGATGCAGGAACTGGGAATTAAGAAGGATACGTATTACGCGGATTTGAATTACTTGGAGATGAAAGCCAGTAAGGATGAAAATGGGAAAGCCTATCTGACAAATGAGCAAGCGAATCTCGTTCGGGAGCTACGTTCTCATGTTAGCCAGACGGGAAAAAGAGAGGGGTTTGTTAGCAGTTCGAGTGATGACATTAATGGTGATTTAGTTCATCGTCAAAGCCGTCAGGAAATAGCAGCGCTTAGTGAAGAAGCGGAGGAAGTTGATTTAAATATTCCTCAAGCGGAACCAGGGGGATATGAGGAGAATCTGGAAAAGCTCATTTATGAGGCGGCGCAATTGAAAATGCAGAATCTTTCCGCGCCTCATTTGGTGAAGCTGCATTTAGCCCAGCAGATGAGCGAGGAAGATTTACCGCCGGAGATGCGGGAGAAAGTTCAGCAGGTGAGGAATGCAGCGAACCCAAAGTTTCAGCCGTCGTCGGTGGCGAACAATCTTCTCCAACAATGGCGCAACCGAGGCGGGAACGAAAAGAACTCCTAACCAACCAAGCGGAATTTAACCAAGTTTGCCAAGCGGTTCGTGCTGGAAGCAGTGTTTTAGTTCTCGGGGAATATGGTTCACCCAAATCGGAATTAGCCAGTGCGCTTAGGACGGAATTGGATGAGTTTGCCAGCGCGATCGCGTCCTATCAAGGCTCTCTCAAGAAGCTGTTAGTTGCAATGGCTCAACAGTTGGACATTCCTACTTCAGAACCCAGATACAACAAAAATGGGGAACCCGTGGGAGAGAAAGCCCTCACCGCCGATGGACTCAAAGAAGAGATTATGGAGAATGTGGGGGATGCCACTTTGCTGATTCTTCCTGAATCGCAGCGACTTCCCGCCAGCGTTCGCTACTGGCTAGAAGAGTTGTTATATCTCGGAGTCAAGCTGGTTTGTTTTGCGGTGGCGAACCCGATGAAGGATGTCTTTCTCAACTTGATTGAGATTGAGTTAGGTTTGCCCACGGATGCGGAAATTCGGAACGTGATGGATCAAGAGTCCCAGCGCTTGGGGTTAGAACTCTCGCGATCGCGCTTGGCAGAACTGCAAGCGATGTCCGGGCGGAATTTACTCTTGGCGCGGAAGGTGGTGCAGGAGGAAAAGTTGGGCATTAATAAGCGTAAACCCCAACATACGCAATATGTGGTGATTATGCCGATTATTGTCGCTTGTTTGATTAGCTTTGGCATTATCCGGTTTGTGGGGATAGGCACCAATAATAAAGCCTTGTATATCTTTGGCGGGGCGTCGTTAGTCACCGGGATGGCGCTAAAACAGTTAGGCAGTGTAAGAGGAGCGAGGAAGCAGTTCGGACAATGATGGCAGTAACTCATGCGGTGATTGCAGCAGCGGGAACGTCTTTAGTGTTAGCTAGTGGCGATCCATTGGTATTGGGTTTAGCTGTGGTGGGGTCACAACTGCCGGATTTGGATACCACCACCAGCTTGATTGGTCAGATTTGTTATCCCATTTCCAATTGGATAGAAGAACGCTATCCCCATCGCAGCATTACTCACTCTTTATTAGCCACTGCTTTCATTGCCGTGGTGGGCGGTTTACCCCTCTATTTTTTTCTAGGGGAAAGTTTGCGGAGCGCGATCGCGCTGCCTCTCGGTCATCTGTTCGCTTGTTTCTCCGATGCCTTTACGAAACAGGGGGTGCAGTTATTTTTCCCTAATCCGGCTTGGGCAATCAGTGTCAGCAATCCCAATCGCAAATCAGGAACTATAACCAATTAGCTGCCAATCATATCGTCTGGGCAAACATCAAAGGCGTAAAACAGAGTGATCGCGCTACGGTCGAAGATCGGTTTTTGGTGGTGGGAGAAGACAATGGCTTTATTGTCATGTCTTCTGAGAAGGAACTGTATAAGGTGGTGAATGGCTTAATTGCCGATCGCTTAGTGATTAATCAAGGTCAAGGGGCAAAGATTCAGTTATCCAGCATCGCCTTTGATGATGAGAATCTAGCGACGAAGTTATCTCAGGTGAGAGAGCAAAATCCTAACCGCCTCATTCTTATTAACGGCACCGTATCCATTGATTTCCCCGAAGATATCAGCCTGAGCCAACAACCGGATCAGCTAAACACGATTAAATTATCGGGCTCTAATGTCACCTTGACTTATTGCCCCATCTCCGAAGCCATCACGGTACTTAATGACCAATGGGCAATCGGTTCTCTTTCTCTTAAAACCATCAATCCATCACCTTGGCCATGAAATTATCAACCTTAACTATCATTTCTCTGAGTTGTGCCGGTACGCTAATCGCGATCGCGCTAATGCCTGTCAATTCCCCTGAGCTTGTTACCGCTCAACAAAATCTTGAGCAACCTTTAGAACCCGTGCCAGTTACCAACACTCGTAAACGCCACACCATTACCGTTACTGTTTCCTCTCCCGAGGATATCAAAGTAGCAGAAGGAGACCGTATTACCGAAGGAGTGGTGATTGCTGACCGGACTAAGGAAAGAGAAAAGTTAATTCAACAACGGGACCAACTCCAACTGGTGATTAACAAGGCGATGCAAGCCACACCCATTCCACCGCCACCGCCTGAGCCGAGTTATGCCGCCCAACAAGCAGCGGTGGAAGAAGCGAGAGAGATGGTTGCCTATTGGAAGCAGCTTCCTCAGCCGAGGTATCGCTTCAAACAGGAAGATTTGATTGTGAGCTTAGATACGGAAACGGTGGAAAAACGCCAAGACATTGCTCAAAAGCAAATTGAAGCGCAGCAGGAATTGAACAGCGCGATCGCGAATCTCCAAGATGCTCAAGCCCGTTACCAGCGCGAACTGTACAACTACAACATCAATCTCACCAAAGCGGAAGCAGACCAAAGACAGCGAGAGATGGATGTTTTAAGACTGAGGGAAAAATTAGACAACTTAAATCAGCAAATCAGCGAGTTAAGTGTTGTCCGTTCTCCCTATGCCGGGCGGGTGCGACGGGTCAAAATTATGAATCAAAATAATCTGACCATTACTGCTGAGGTCACTTTATTGGTAAAGACCCGTGAAAATTAACAGCAGTTTCGTCCTTCTCGTTGGCTTGGGGTTAATCGTTTGGGGCAGTTTTTCTAGGGGAACGGGAAAACCCTCGCAAACATTTCCCCTAGAAAAAAATCAAACCGCAGGGCAACAATGCACGGTGAAAGCTGGTTCCATTTATGATGGCGATACCTTGCGCGTGTTCTGTAATGGTGAGGAGTTAAAGCTGAGATTGTGCGGGATTGATGCGCCAGAGAAGGTGCAAGTTGGGGGGATGGCATCTCGGAATTATCTAAGAGCGCGCTTACCGGATAATTCCCTGGTTCGTGTTCATGCGATTGAGAAAGATCGTTATGGGAGAACGGTGGCAGAAATTTTTCTAGGGGAAACTTTCATTAATGCGGAAATGGTGAGGGAAAGTCATGCTTGGCATTATCAGCGTTATAGCGGGAACTGTCCTAATCGGAGCGCGATTGTTGAGGCTGCTAACAATACACAGTTAACGGGAATGCCGCCTTGGGAGTTTCGGAAGGGGAATTAAGGGGCGCGATCGCTACAGTTGCTATCCGATCCCCGATCATAACTACTTTTAACAGATTTAATGCTAGCTTAGAGTTAAAGTATTACTGTTCAAGATTGTAATTATGGAAAAGTTTGAAATCAGCATAAACAAAGAGTTAAAAGAGCAAATGCAAAAGTACGATAATAACTGGTCTGAGCTTTGCCGTAAAGCGATTCAAGATGAGATTAATCATTTACAAAGTAATAGCAGTAATATAAATAACTTGATTGACACTGACATAGATAATATTTCTTCAGTGACAAAACAATCTGAAATTCCAGAGCTACCTAGAAACGTTTATAAAATATTTAAAGAAGCATGGAAGGAACTTTTTGGAGACTCTCCTGAAAGAGTTTCCAATCATATTGCTCCTCCTTCGTCCCAAAGTTTAAAGAATTGGTGGAAAAATTGGTATAATCCTAGCTATTGGGAAAATCTTAAGCATTTTGAATACCCTTTGAATGAACACGGAGATTTTATATTATCAGATTTTAATTCTTTTAATGACCAAGACTTATTAATACAAGAATTTTTTAATAAATCTCAAGATATTGATCAAGATATATGGCTAGACACTGAATATCCATGTTTTATTTACTTTCTTAGCAGATTTCTATTTAATGGTAAAATCCTAGATTTTAATGAAATTGATCCTTTTTCCCTAGAATCAGTTGAAATGGATAATAGGGATAATTTACCGGAAGAATCAGGAATTTACTTTGTTAGAGACAAAGAAAATTTGTATTATATTGGCATGACCAAAAATTTACAAGAAAGATGGTATGACCATCATCGACAGGATGATTTTGATAAAATTAATAATCTAAAAATTGCTTATCTAAAAGGAATACCGCAACACTATTTAAATAGTTTTGAAATAACTCTAATAGAATACTTTGAACCTCAACTTAATATAAAAAATAATCCTCTTTTAAAAAAATAGGTAAAAATTTTCGTGTAATGGTTCAGATTACACTGTTTTGGGCAAGTTGATAATGGCGTTTGATGGGATTGATACACCAGAAACAAATCCAGCAGGGGGAATTGAGTCTAGAGACTATTTACGATCGCGCTTGTCGGATAACGCAACTGTTCGTCTTAATCCCATTGAAAAAAACCGCTATGGTCGGACAGTAGCAGAAATTTTTCTAGGGGAAAGTTTCATCAATGCTGAGTTAGTTAGGGAAGGTCATGCTTGGCATTACCAGCGTTACAGCGGGAATTGTCCGAATCGGCGCGAGATCGCGCTCTGGCAACTAGCTTTGCTAGAGCGCGCCCTTAAAACTCGAAGGCTTGATCCTCCAATCGCTGAATTTCTTCTAATTCCGATTCAGACGCATTAGCTTTAGCGCCATTAATGATAGTTTGAACAATCCCTTTAGTAGCAGGATGATTAGAATGTTTTTCCATCAACGCGATCGCGCTCTTAACCGATTCAATAGGGGTTAATTCCTCCTGATTGTTTTGATCCTCACTGTCAGCGCTCGCGCTCGTTTCTTCCGTTTGTTCTTGTTCATCATTGCCAGCAGTCAGAGTCAGTTGATTATTTGATTGTTGCCCGTTAATCGCTCGCTGTTCTTGAGCTTTCGCTTGATTCAGTTCCATTGATGCCTCTTTCGCTTTCTCAACTGGAATCTCAGCAGGCAGTTGCATCCAAGCTGGCGTAAAATATCTTTGCCCTTTCTGCTCCATTTCCTGCTTATCGTTGTATTCTCTGACCAATAACCGCTTGAAGTCTCGCCATAACTCAAGTGCAAGTTGCGGTTCAAATTTGAGCTTTTTAATTACGTGAGCTTTAGTGGCATAATCGCTCAAATCGGGGTGATACTTCAATCTTGGAACGCACCATTGCACAAATTCCGGATAAACATCACCGACTTGATAACCGAAATCAAGCAATTCCGTATCATCTGGCTTGATTTGCCACTCTCTTAACGCTGTTTCCTGCGGTTGCTCCGTTTGTTCTGTCTGCGGTGGGTTTTGACTTGATTGAGGTGGATTCAATTCACTTGAGGATAAATTGCACTCGCCGTTCTCTAACCATTGCTCATAGAGTTTTTGTGAGCTTGCCGAGCCTTGCCGTAAGTTATCGATGATTTTCTGGGCATAAGCCAGTGGATTATTAATGTTTGGATCATCAATTAATTGATTAACTAAATAATGATGAAAAATCGGAAGATTTGATTCTTTCCCGTCAGTTTCTGCTGATGGTTCAGCTTGAGTTTCCGGTTTGGCTTGAGTTTTATCAGTTTCTATTGATTCTATATTTTGCTGATTGGTTTTTCCATCAGATTTTTCAATGGAATCGGCTTCCATCTCAATCCCGTTTTCTATGGATGTTTTGTTTGTATATAGATCAGTTCCCCGTTTGGTGTCTTCGAGTTCACCGCCTGGTGAGTTGGAGTTCACCAGGTATTCTTGCAGTTTTTCCTCGTTAAGGGAATAAAAGTTCATTTGGTTGTACTGCTGCGATCGCAACTGTTCAATTAAAAGAACTTCTAGGTCTCGCAACCAATACACAATTTTTTGGAATTGACGCGCTGTCATCCACGGGAATTCGTGCTTTACCCATTGGCGATAGGTGTTGTAGATGTATCGTCTGCCTTGATATTCCACCCCATAACCGTGTTTAATCCAATAGCGCAAGCGGTTAATTAGGATCGCGGCATTAACACCGAAGATTGAGGCGATATTAGCGTCTAGGACTCTGAGACTGGTATTAGTACGGGGGGATTGTACACTAAGCTGGTTAGTTGCTAGCATAATAGTGGTGCTCTGTTTTTATTTGGGTCGTATCTTTTAAAAATAACACCGCTGTTCCCCAGCCTCACTATGAGGCGGCAGCATTTTCACAACCAAATAATCTCAACCCGCGCTGCAAGAGAAGTTGAGAGTTTAAAAAATGTTCGGGAAACTTAGTTACATCCCGAACCGTTTTCCTAGTTTTGCAGAAATGCTCTTAGCAATTGTGAAGGAAGTAGGGCGCGATGTGGCTTCGCCACTTGCCAAAGCGCGATGTGCCTCCGGCACTAAGCCAAAGGCTTATCGCGCTAGTAATTGTTAGTATTAAATATGTCCGATTCGCCAAAAAAAACCAGTGTTCATAACCCTTACAGCAATAGGTTCACGGAAAGTGACAGAAGCGGGATAATTTTTTTGCAGTTCACATTAATTAATTTCATCACTTTCCTCGGGAAGATAGAGCAAAGCGTCACCATTAGTAGTATCCATTCTGACCCATAAAGTGTAATCGTCATTCATCACGATCTTGTTATTAACTTGGAAAATTAATGCAGGAAAACTATCCTGATTATCGAAATCAGTCCCCCGCATCATTAAGGTATGCTGATCAGAGGAATAATGCCAAAATTGGATTTCGCGGATGAAATCCCAATTCCTAACTAAATCTTCCTTATTGAAAACTTCCATTTTTGTAAGAATACTGTTCTTAGATTTCCAAAGTTTTTGAATTTCTTGAATTCCTGTCTCAGTATCACTGCACCCCATTCCATTCTGACAAAAAGTGATCGCGCTTACTAAAGCGTTATAGGTGGGATCGGCTATTTGACTATGGATGGTGGCGGTATAATAAATTTTGTTCATTTTAGACCTCTAATAATTTCAATTCCTCAGTCGTATCAATAAATAGTTATCGGTAAAGAACGCTCGAACAAGACTCGCTTAAAAATGCAGAAATGGTGAGAACAAGGTCACGCTTGGCATTATCGGCGTTATAGCGGGAATTGTCCCAATCGGGGTGAAATTGTGCAGGCGGCTAACAGTATCCAATTAACGGGGATACCTCCTTGGGAGTTTCGGAAGAGAAATTGAGGGGCGCGATCACACTATCAACTAACCTATTATTTTTGGCTTGCAAAAAAAGAGATGATTTTTAAGGGAGTGATTTGGCAGGAGGGAAAATTGAGATTAATCCTGATTGAAATGCTGAATCGTAAGTAATGAGTGTCAGGTTTTCTTGTTCAGCTTGTGCCATGAGCATTCGGTCAAAGGGATCGCGATGCGGGATGGGTAAACTTCCCGCTCTTAGAGCTTGAGTCGCAGTGATCACTAATTCACTAAATTGAGCTTGAGTAAGGAGTTGTGAGTAATTTTCGACAAGAGGCTTGGCTTCGGGTAGTTTCCCTAAACGATATTGGGGGAGAGCCGAGATACGTGTAAAATAGTGCAAGATAGCCCTCAAATCTTTAGTATGTCTATGTTTCAAAAATTTCTACTGGTAAGTTAATCGCCCTCTCAAATGGTTGAGGAATGTTCTTCAAATCCACCACGTAATCCCCGTACCGTTTAAGGTTACGGTTAAGATAAGGACTCATAGTTGCCAGCATCCGATGATTAATCTTGAATCCCTCCGCACTCAAAGAGCAAATTACCCCAGTCATATCTACCGTGTTCTGGAGAATTACGGCACTAGCCACTAAATCTAGATACTTTAATCGCTTTTCTTGTTCTACAGGGTCATTGTCTGTAATTACGCCATCTTTGCCAAAGAACAACCAATCCAAGAAATGATGATAGCTTTCAACGATATTAGTACAGGCAGTGACCTCTCGACGCAAAGCGCGATCGGAAATAAATCGCAGAAGATACATGGTACGTATAACTTTTCCTAACGCCCGAAAAGCCTGATACAACCTATTTTTACGGCTATAACTGCCCAACTTCCTTAAAACCGTTGAAGGTAAAAGTTTTCCCGCTTTAATCGACAGTACCACTCGCATCAAATCTTGCCAGTGAGTCTGAATTAACTCCCATTCAGCAACATCATCGAATAGAGGGTCGATATAATCGTAAACTTCATCTTTATGGGGACGGAGAAAATCCAAGTCCTTCCAGTTACGAATTCTGGGCATCAATTCAATCCCCAATAGATGAGAAAGAGCAAACACGGTAGAAGATTGCCCTTGGGTATCTGCATGGAGAGTGTCGGGTTGAATATCGGAAGTATTTTTCAGCAATCCATCGAGAATGTAAACCGCTTCCCAAACTCCACAGGCAATGAAGTGAGTGAACAGGGCAATGTAAGTATCCGAAACGTGATGATAAGCGATTCCCCCGTAACTCCCATAGCGAATGTGATACTCGCTCATCAAATTATTTTCATAGATTTCAAATTTACTGCCATCGGCGGCGGCTTTTTTTCCGCTACCCCAGCATTTGGGAAGACTGAGGCGGTTATAGGCATTGATGATATCTTTAATGGCAGCTTCTAGATACGAACTGGTAACATGACGGCGGTTGGTATAAGAGAGCATATGAGAAGTCACCTTGCCTCGGACGTGACGTGCCATCTCATTAGGACCAATATTGCATCCATAACCAAATGCCGTCAGAATATACCTTTCTTGTGGGTTTGATAATTTGGGTTCACTTCCCGATAGAGGACCAAAATGTCTCGTCCAGTTAAGCCAATGTTCCACATTACAAAGAACATCTAGCACGCTGCGCTGGGGCAGTCTTTCTCGAATGGCGTTAAACAAGGCTTCCGCACCGTCAGGTTGATCTTGAGCGGCAATTCTTTTGAGAACGGGAATACCCTCTTCATTAATGGTTATCTGATCGCCCTTTGAACAAATAAGATCTACTTCGCGAGCTACTGTAGTAAGTCGCTCTTGCAGTTGGGAGACAAATTCTTCTGGGGTATCGGGAATGCCCAAGGTAGAGCAGTACTCGGCGATTTTTGGCTCGCATTCCGACCAAGGTAATAATTGTTGGCGAAAGTCAGCATAATTCTCCGAACCCACTACATAAGCATCTCCCGTCTTGAGTTCTTTCGCTAAATGGGAAAAGATACAAATCTCCAATTGACGGCGTACCAATAATTCTTCACCATCAACTTCTACAACTACGAGCTTTAGCCATTGGTCGCTGATAAAACTTAAGTCCAAATTGGCTTTCAAGAATTTACTTCTTCTCTGCTGATGATCTAGAACAAACCGTACTGCTTCAATGACTGACTGTTCGTTAGAAGTAGAGCAAATTTCTAAAGACTTTACCAGGTCAAATAATGCCTTGCGATAGGGGGAATAAAACGACCAGAGTAAGGGGAAATGGTCTTTGGTATTGACAGAGGCAATTTCCGAGTATTGTTCTAGCAGTAAAGGAGTTCCGCCATTACTATCTAATAAACCCTGTACCTGCTTTCCCAATTGAGTATAACTTAGGGATTGATCAGAGAAAATCAGAATCTCGCCAAACATTTCCAACATGGTCTGGGTTTGATTGAGATATTTCTCTCTTAGATCCTCCAGCTTGGTTTTGGCATTATTGTGAATTTTCTTAATCCGTTTGAGAAACATCTCTACCATGTGGTCGCGGGTTTTTACTTGAGCTTGATAGAGCAAGCACAGCAGTAAAGTTCGACGTTTGGGCAGTCTAAAATCGTTAAATTCAGCAATATCTAGAGTTTTGGCTAGTGCAGCAAACGATTTAACTTTGGTAGGGGGAATAAATGAAAGTAATTTCTGGGCATCTCCCACTAGCATCATGGTATCGAACTTATCCTGTAGTTCTTTGATGTACTTGAGTTGGTGACTTTTGGGAGGGGATTTGAGGAGATTGAGATTAGCGTTAGTGTTCTCAACCGTATCGGAAACTAGCAAGCCATCTATATTCTGCCTGTCAGTGGGGGATAATTGGCGGGCTACTCGCTTAAATAAACGGGTATTTACAATCGAGCGAATATGACCGGCTAAACGGTCGAGAGTGCTGAAGGCTGGTAATTCGTAGCGTTGTCTGACCAACTCTTCAATGGCTACGTTAATTAAATCTGCGGGATGATCTCTGACAAAGGCTGCATCTCTAATAGCTACTGCCGCTAATTCTTGACCCCGATTATTGTAGGGACTGACGTTTAGGTATTCTCTGATCGCTTCTTGATAGTAGCGAATTGACCGTAGGGAAGGAATGGGAGAGACTTGATAATCTAGTTTCAAACAGGTGCGAAGGTGAATAGTAATTGGCTGAGGGACTAATTCTGGATGAGTGAAATAGCCCAATCTTTGGAAGGATTTAAGCATTACCATTAAACCCAATAATCCCGTTTTGCTTCTGGTACGATTGGTGACAAATTCTATTTCTTCGACCGTTGGGGTGTAAAATTCGTGTAGTTCTTTGTGGTCAGGATAACTTTTGAACTGGGGATAGGCAGTTCGACTAATTACGGTAATATTGATCGCCTCCCTTTTGAACTCAACTAACCTAAATTGAGATTACAGCATTGGATTTGCGTTGGCTCGTATGGCGTTACATTACTTTGCCGAAAAGATATCCTTCTCGGCAAAGTATTATAGAAATATACACCACAGCATGAGGGTTTGACCCATGCTTCTCGCAACTGCTCCAGGTTCTTTTTCGGCAAAGTTTAAAAATTCACCTCCCATCAAGCAACCGAATTCGGGAGAAAGGGAATATTTACGACCATTTGAGGTTGAGGCTTTAATTAAAGCTGCCAAAGGGATAGGCAGACATGGAGTTAGAGATGGTGCGATGATTCTACTGATGTTTCGGCATGGTTTGCGAACAGCAGAGTTAGTGGCTCTCAAATGGTCGAGCTTGGATTTAGCCTCTGGTTATCTAGAAGTCAACAGAGTCAAGCACGGTCATCATAGTGTACATCCCCTTCGTTCTCCTGAGTTAAGAGCTTTGAGACAACTAAAAAGAGATTATCCCGATACGCAGTATGTTTTTGTTTCCGAGAGAAAAGCTCCTTTATCGACTCGTTCGGTTCGTCAGATTGTAGCTAGAGCGGGAAAACTAGCTGGAATAGAAGGTAGAGTCCATCCTCATCAGTTACGTCATGCCTGTGGTTATTATCTGGCAACGAATGGGCAAGATACCAGGGCGATTCAAGATTATTTGGGACATCGAAATATTCAGCACACTGTTCGTTACACTCAGCTAAATCCCTCTAGATTCGAGAGTTTTTGGACTGATTAGTTATAAGATTTGAGGCTCGATTATTTTTTTGTACTGTAAAGCAGAACTCATACAGGGCAAGGGTTTAAGGGCTATATTGCACTATTTTACATGTATCTCGGCTCTCCCCCTCTATGATTTCCTGCCATTCATCGGAAGAACGGTATTGAAAATTGTTTTGGCTATTTAGGGCCTCTTCTTCGTCACTCAGCCACCATGTTTCCCCTG